>NZ_JAVHUX010000003.1:0-132156 GCF_030954545.1 Serratia sp. MF1(2023)
GCGATAGTCTCAAGAGTCCGTCGTGCCGTTCCATTTATCCTTGAAGATGCTGAAAATGGCCTTAGCGTCAGAATGCGCAGGACGATTACAGAACTCTACTGACTATTATATTGGCCTCAGAGATAGGGGGTTACAGATCTAGTACTTGACTGCATATTATATAAGCTCAGACTAACATTAACTAAGTCTCAACCATTTTTTATTCAAAAAGGAACAGCAAAAGGAGGTGCAAAGTGAACAGTATCACTATCTCCACTAAACAGGTACTCATCCTGAACAAAAGTCAACAGTTCCCGCGACCAACCCATAATGACATGCCGTTACTTGCAATATGCAAGGATGCGACGAAAAAGTACTGGTTATATGTATATCACAAACGGCAATGGAGGCTCGTGTCAGATACACCGTTCACCACTCAACGTTCGGCATCAGAAGCCGCTGGCGCTTTTGATTTCACCAAACTCTATAACCTCTATAACTGACCTGCTTCCTGTTGATTAATACACCGCGATGTTAGTAATGTCTTCATAAGCCATATGAGGACATCCCCATGAAGAAGCGTTTTTCCGACGAACAGATCATCAGTATCCTCCGCGAGGCTGAAGCCGGGGTTTCTGCCCGTGAGCTCTGCCGTAAGCACGCCATCTCCGATGCCACCTTTTACACCTGTAAGGAGGCACATCAGGTGGCTCTCGGGCGAAGGAACCGTCACGATCGCGCGGCGTGCGCAGCTCCAGCGGGCCATCGCCGGTGGTAACGGTCTTCGTGGTATAGCCATTGCGGGCGTTGGTCGCCGGTTTGGGCTGATTTTTATCGTAGCCGAGATGATGGGTCATTTCGGCATTGAGCGCCACCTCGACGCTGATTTTCTTCAGCAGGCGATCGAACTGGTTGAGAACCTCAGGGGTTTTGAGATTTTTTGGCCAGTTCGTTAGCCAGAGCCTGCAACTGTTTTCGTCCATAAATTAACCTGCTTTTGATGTTGGATTGAACATATCAAAATCAGGCAATTACACAAATTTATGTACAGGCTCGACACAGCCTAGTTACGCTGTGAGTAACCGCGCTGGATTATCAACACAGAGCTTGCGAAGAGTATCGTTGTCAACCCCACGGGCAGCCAGATAGGCGGGGAAAACATTCGGGACAAATCCCCAACCGTTCCCCCCATTTTTTGCCCACATCTGTTTGAGAAAAACATCATGGCTTAATACGATCTGGTCGGCGTAACCCAGTTCAATCAGATGTGCTACCGCATCTGCGGTCTCCTGAACTCCCGGGGCAATACCTTCTTTAGGGAAAGTAATGTCCAGACCAATCATGTCAAATTCAAGCCACACGCCGCGGTCGAGCATTTTACGTTGATAGGCAACATCTTTTCCTGACGGGTCTGAGTGCGCCAGCGAAACTTTTGCCGGAGAGACGTTCATCTCTTCAAGGACAATATTCAGTACCTCATCACCCAGCCGCAACCACCCTGGCATATGGATATTCATCGCCGTATGAGGATTATTACGTTGTGCCAGAGAAGCTGCCCGTAGGCTATTGCGCTCCGCTTGGGTAAAAGCGGGTGATACGCCAATTTCACCGATCATACCGGCGCGAATATCCGTCTCGCCAATCCCTTGATTCAGTTCCTTATCAATTAGTGAGGCTAACAACTCGACAGATTTATGGATCCTGGCGCTTTCAAACTTCTCCAGATAAGGTCCTGATGAAGCAACGATATTCAAACCGGTTTTTATTGCCACTTCCCGCAATGATGTGGCGTCCCGACCGATAGATTCAGAACCCGTTGCGTCGACAATAGTCCTGCCTCCCAGTGACATAAAATTATTGATTTCAAAGATGACATCATCAATCTCTTTTCTGTCCATGTTATCGGCGCAGCAGTATGGGTCGTGTTTCAGCCCCCACTGCAGGTCAGCACTTACTTTCTTTCCCACCAGTTGCTGTGAAAAAGCATACTGTGGTTCGTCAACAACCGATGACAGATCGTTAAACAGATGCTCATGCGGTAGCGTCAGACCCATATCCTTGTGCGCCACAGGGCCTGTCACAGTTTGCAGAAAACCTTTCATCCTGACACCTCCATTTTTTGCGCCATTTTGGATGCTCTGTATTCGGGGATGGTGGTAACAATGGCGCCAACTAACGCGAATAATGTACCGATGATGGTGACCAGATAGACCGTATTGCCTAATGATGGGATTAACTCATCAATCAACACCGATCCCAGCAACTGACCCGCGGTAGAAGCTACGCCCAGCATAAGCAGACCTAATCCTCTGACCAGAATCGCCATCAGCCCGATGGACAGCAGACCCAGCGGACCACCGAGATACATCCACCACGTATCGGGTAACTGGACGGTGACATGACCTAATGCGATACGTATCGCCAGCGCTGCGCCCAGGACGCAAAAGCCGACGATAAAGTTCCAGGTAATGGAAACCAGCATGGAGCCCGTTGCCTCGGCGACTTTGGCATTCCCCGCAGGCTGCCAGCCAGCGAGTAATCCTGCCAAAAATGGAATGATAGCAAGCAGGATAAAGGAAGTTGAGTGCCACTGTGGTAACACGACAAAAATCGTGGCAATAACAGCGAACAATGAGCCAACAATGCGCCATGGCGTAAAATATTTCTTCTCATCCACACCGACTCCAAAACGGTCGCAGAGCAGGCCGGAAAGGAGCAGGGCGGAAATTAATGCAGTTTGAAAAGTGGCAACGCCCAACGCGCTGGCTGATACGCCTTCAGAAAATACGACCATCGCCCCGCATAACCCGGCAAACCAATTCCACAACGGGATTTTCCGCTTTTTAATCAGAGTAGGGATCGACGCGAATTGCTGACGTGTTTCTTTACGCACAATAATAATAAAAAACATGACAACTAGACCACTGGCGAACGAGATTACTGCGCAGGCATTACCATCTTGCAGCCAGTGTCCCAATTGCCCATTAACGGCAGACTGCATTGGGGAAAGCATACCGGCTAAGATGGTTGCAAGCATCAGTAAGGGGGGCGAGTAATTATTCTTATTCATACAGCAATCCTTATGCTTTATAAAAGGAGCAACTTTCGTTACTCCATTGTTTTTCATTGTCTGGCGATGAATTGAAGTGTTTTAACCCACAGGTCGGTATAAAAAGGCCAGGACATGAATTGCTGAGTTCCCCAGTGCGGCGAACAGTCACTCATAAAACAGGCGGTTTTACCCTGATGGTATTCACCGAGCACTAATAGTGGGTCATTATTTATTGTTAATACGACATCGGCATCTTCTCTGGCGATAACCTGATTATATCCAAGAAATACCGGGTAGTCTGATAATCCGTTAACGACAGGATGTTTAGGCGAGACAGCCTCAGCGTAGATACCCTCTGGTTTTTCTACCCTGTCATCGCCGTCAAGCATAATAACTGGCAAAACCTCGGCAAGAATGGTGTTCTTGTAATTAGCCTTTGCCTCAATACCCATAAATGACAGATAACCGCCAATCATGAGCAGTCCACCACCATTCTTAACATACTCTTTAATTGATTCCAGAGCATTTGGCTTTACTTTTAGCTGATAGAACGTCTCGTTTTGCAACAGGAACGTATTGCTGCCGATATCGCTAATGACAATGACATCGTAACGGTTTAGCTCATCAATACTCTCTGGGAATGTGACTTGTACGGTATGAGCAGGCATATAATCAATTCCCATACCAGCTTTTTTTAAACATTCCAGTAACCATGTAGCACCTTCTTCATATTTACTGGAGGTGAAACTGTCATAGCCTTTTGAATGGATCATGTGAATATGCCAGGATTCTCCAATAAAGAGCACCTTTAGTTTTTTTTGCGTATTGTTCATAGTCTGCTCCTTGGCTTAGTGAGTAGAGATAGTTTGTTTGTAATGAGAACCCTGAATGCGATGAAGAACGGATTCGTTTTCTGGCATGTCAGAGGCATTGGGTGTTTCAACAGCAAGCGAAGCGAATGCGCTGGCGTAGCACAATGCGAATGCCAGTGACTTTCCTTTAGCAAGGCCAGACGCGAGTGCGCCATTGAAGGCATCGCCAGCCCCAGCGGTATTTTTTACAACTGCCGGGAATGCCGGAGAATAGATGAATTTCATTCCATCATAAGCGAGAGAACCTTTGCTACCTAATGTAATAATGGTATTTTTGGCGCCTTTCTGATGAATAATCCTCGCTGCACACTTGGCCGATTCAATATCATTCACGGACATGTTTGCCAGCAGGCCAGCCTCGGTTTCATTTGGTGTGATATAATCGACACCATCAATGATGGTATTAACCATTTCATTGTATGGCGCTGGGTTGATAACGACCGGGATATAATTTTCCCGTGCGAGACGAATTATTTGTTGAAGTGCCTCGTAATTTGTCTCCAGTTGTACTAGAACAATATCTGAATGAATGATAGCTTCTTTTTGTATGGTGATCTCATCAGGTGAAATTGTCATATTAGCACCGGGATAGATAGCGATGACGTTATCCCCGCTATCTCCATTAACCATGATGGTAGCTGTACCTGTTTGTGTTGCTTTGGTCTGGTAAATAACACTTTTATGGATTTTTGATGAGTTTATAAAATTAATGGCGTAATCACTAAAATGGTCTAACCCTACTTTAGTAATAAAATGCACATCAGAATCGGCATAGCTTGCTGCTAATGCCTGATTACATCCTTTACCGCCTGGCGAAAAGATAAATTTATCGGCAAGTAATGATTCCCCTGTCGAGGGTAGCCTCGGTAGGTAACTTATAATATCAACATTGAACGAGCCAATAACACATACGTTATTTTTCATGGCAGAGAAGCCTTTTTTTATTTTCTTCGCTGGTTCATATTTTTCCAGCACATAAGCAATTTCGTTTTTTGCAACGTTATCAAGAGATTTAAGGGTAATAAATGCACCACCATGGCAGCGAGTGAGATATCCCTGCCCGGCAAGTTCATTGAGATCTGAACGAATGGTTTCTTTTGTTACCTTGAGACTTTTCGCCAGATTTGAAACTTTTACAACTCCCGATATACTGACTTCTTTCAATATTCTATGGTGGCGTTCAAATTTCATTTTTTACCTCACCGTGGTTAAGTTAGTCTCAGGGTAAGTATATTATTGTGATTGTCACCATAAAGTGATGACAGAAAGCAAAAAAAAACAAAAATGTAATATTTAGGCTGTGTCCCTTAATTGCATAACGTCCTGTAAAACAGTCGGATGCAGCCCAGTTTCACCATCGCCAGATAATTCCTCACCGTTTTGTCGTAACATATGGCAATGCGTTCGATAAAAGTGGCGCCAACACGGCCGCCACGCCCAACTCCGTCAGGCCGGAAGAGGAAACCATCACCATCAGGCAGAGCAAGTACCTGAACAGCCTGGTGGAGCAGGATCACCGCAATATCAAACGACGGATTAAGCTGATGACCGGATTCAAATCGTTCCGGCGGGCGCAGACACTTCTTACAGGCATCGAACTGATACACATGTTGCGTAAGGGACAGTATCAGCATCCGCACGGGAACGGCCTGTCCCCGGCAGAGCAGTTCTATCTGCTGGCTGCCTGACATATGAACAACGCAACTTTTGCTGACCTCATCTTTTTAATGCGATAGAGCCGCGCCGTGTTGCCGGCGCCCCTGACCAGATGGCGTTCTCTTGCCTCTCAGCTGTCACCTGCATGCGCTGATGCACATACCGTGACGATGTTGTGAGAACAATGGCACAACACTGACCAATCGCTGTAACAGTATCGGTAGAGTAAGTTACTGGTTGTGCATACAGTTATTTGCACGACTCATTTTTTAACGTAAACAGCCAGAGAGGAAAAGATTATGAGTGGCGATGGTGCTGATAACGCCCATAACAATGCATTCGGCGGTGGCAAAAACCCGGGCATGGGAAATTCCGGCTCCGGGAATACTTCAGGTGCATCCGGGAATGGCGGTAATTCAAATGGATGGTCCTGGAGTGATAAGCCTCATCCAAATGATGGTTTTCATAATGACGGATCCTTCCATATTACATTTCATGGTGAGAGCACTCCAGAGAATAAACCAGGAGGACATGGTGGAAGTAGCGTAGGTGGTAAAGGTAGCAAGGGGAAAGGTGTAACAATCACACCAGTTCCCGGTAAACCTGGTAGTTACGCCTCCTCAGACCCCGAAAAAACGATGCTGGCTAAATCAATTGATGATAATTCAGCAAACGGTACAGGTTCATATACTCTGCATACTGAATTTGGTGCAACAATCAGGGTTACAGTGCCTGGTGGTGACATCAATAACATGAAAGCTGAGTACAGTAACTGGAAGGGACCAAAGCTCAATCACAAAAATCTTCGCAATTTCATCAAAGGATTTATGGATTTCAGAGCAGCAGAGAAGGCTCGTGATGAAAAGGAGGCGTTACTTAAAGCCAGCGAACTGATTTCAGATATGGGTGAAAAGCTCGGCGAACACCTGAGTGAAAAATATAAGGCAGTGGCAAAGGAAATTGCGAATGATATTAAAAATTTTCAGGGTAAAACGTTGCGCACCCATAAGCAGGCTATGGCATCTCTGAATAAAATCATGGCTAATCCGGGAATGAAAATTAACAAAGGCGATAGGGACGCACTGATTAATGCCTGGAAGAGTTTTAAAGCCAGTGATACGGCTAAGAAGCTTGCAAATATGAGCCGGGCGTTCAAAGTCGCAGATGTGGCCCTGAAAGCAGAGAAAGTGCGGGAGAAGAGCATTGAAGGGTATGAAACTGGCAACTGGGGGCCGCTGATGCTGGAGGTGGAGTCCTGGGTTCTGAGTGGTGTGGCCACAGGTGTCGCTATGGGGTTGTTTGGTGCCATTCTGAGTATGCTTCCTGTCACAGGCCTGGCGTTAACAGCTATAACCATTGCTAGAATTATGGCTATCAGTTATTTGTCATCGAAAATTGATGACAAAATAGCTGAAAAGATAAATAACGAAGTTATTCGTCCAGCCCATTAGCCTTAGTGAGAGAGGCAGTTTTACTGCCTCTCTTTAAATTGGCCAAATACGGCGCGGGCATAACACAGCGGTTGCCGACAGCGCGTGTCCCGCAGCGGGAGTGGCACATCGCTCAGGTGGAAGGCAAACGCCGCCAGCAACGGCCCACTTAGCCGCCGATGCTGATACATCGCCTGCCAGCGCTCTGCCGTCCAGCGGTGACAGGGCATATTCAGGCGGGCTATTTCGGCCAGGACAGCCTGGATGGTCACCCGGACTATCCGCCCGCTCGCCCCGCTGCGCCGGGCAATACGACCAGCGGCTGCAATAACGGCGGGACAGGCCGGCGGTGCTGATACAGCGTGCGCCCGTGAGCGGTGCTGATAGCCCGGCGGTCTTCTTCTGACAACGTATCGTCGAGGCGGTAGGCCGCTCGCTCAAAGGGTTGCCAGATCACCGGGGGGCGATTTTCAGTCGGCATGGGACACCTCCGGACAGCCAAACACCTGGCTGGCGACGCGCCGGTCCTGCTCCGCGATCGCCCCGGCCATTTTGGCCGACAAATCGGTACCGGACAGGTGCAGGTATATCTGGGTGGTGCGTGGTGCGGGGATCGCGGTGGCCGGCATAGGCGGCGATTTCGTGCAGTCGCCAGCCGGCCCGGGCAAGGTGCGTCAGGCGCAGATGACGGAAGGTATGCGTTGAAAAATCCGGCAATTCGGCCTGTGCAGCCCAGCGCCGCACCGTCTTGCTCCAACTCCAGATGCTCAGGGGGACGCCGTGGTTACGGTCCGACACCGAACGAAACAGCGCGCCGCCGGTATGCCCTTCCCGTCGAAGTTGCTGCAGGTGTGCCGCCAGCATCGGGGCTACGGCCTGGCTGTAGCACACCACGCGCTCGCGCCGACTTTTGGTGGTTTCCGCCCGGATACGGATCAAGCGGAGCCCCGGATCCAGGTCTTCGACCCTGAGGGCGGTCACTTCGGCCCGCCGCAGGGCACCATAATAGGCCAGCGCCAGCATCAGCCGGTCGCGCAGAGAAGCATGTGCTGCCTGTCCGAGCAAGGCAAACCAGCCCGGATCATCCGGAATACGGGGCAGTTTGACGATACGCGGCACCAGTCCCCGTGCACTGAAACCCGTAGCGGGCTGCAGGGTGCGTGGCACCGGGTTATGGTCACAGTTTCCCTGGTAGAAGAGGAAATCATACCAGAGGCGAATGGCGGAGATCCGCAGTTGCAAGGTGGCGCTGGCGACGGGGTGCACCATTCCCGGCAACTGCGGGCGAAGATAGGCAGAAAAGTCCTCAAAGCACGCGGACTCGGGCCGCAATGCCTGCGTCTCACAGTGACGCAAATAATGTGCCAGCGCCTGGCGGTAGGCGAGTATCGTGGCTGGAGCACGCCCCAAATCAGCCAGGATCTTCAGCCATTGTTCGACAAAGAGCATGCTGCAAGTGGAAAGCGGACGTCTGGTCATTGGTATTCACCTTTGATGTGAGAACACGTTCAGTGTTGGCGATCACATGTTGCATTCCACTTAACTTACTACAGCGCGTAGTTAGAGGAGAACACCGCGACGTTGCGGCGGCGCATCTCCTCTTTGATCTTGAAATAAGGCGCGCCCATCGGCACGCCCAGCGCCTTCGCCTCGGCGCTGCGGGCGATCACGCAGCCGTCGTTGTTGGACAGCACGATCACCGGCCGCCCCCGCAGATCGGGCCGAAAGATGGTCTCGCAGGAAGCGTAGAAGCTGTTGACGTCTACCAGAGCGAACATGGTTACCGACCTTTCATCGTCAGTGGGTTGTTATTCATAACGGCACCAGATTACTGTTCATGCATACAGTATTTGTATTTTTCTGGCGACGATCAAGTAGAAACCACCCCATCGCTGCTATCCGTTTGATGCGCATTGGCTTTTAACTCAGCCTCCGTTTACCTGGAGCCAAGTTTTTCATTAACGGCGAACTTCACGCAGATCGAAACGAATCGGAATGTTCACGCTGAATTCCGCCTGCCCCGCTGCGATCTCGTTGCCGGGCGCGGGCAGTGGAGAAGCGCGCTGCGGTAACTGAAGCGCCTCCCGGTCGAGCGAAGCAACCCCACTCGATCGCAATAGCTTCACACCCAGCACGTTCCCCTGCCGATCCAACGTCACGGCAACCTGAACAATGCCCTGGCGCTGCTGGCGTACCGCCAGGGCCGGGTAGCGTTTGAAACGGCTCAAATGCGCCAACAGCAGGCCGCTCCAGACCGAGGCATCCTGGCTCGGCTGCGACGCCACGCTGGTTTGCGGCGCGGCAACACGCTTTCCATCCAGAGACGGCGGCGCGCTGGTGCTTGATGCTATTGAGCTTGCAGACGCTATTTTTTCCTGTTCCTTTTGCCTTGGACGCGGCAGTTCCGTCTTCGGTCTGATGGGGTCGTTCCGTTGCCCTTTGGCCTTGCTCTGCTGCTCCGTCGCACGCGGCGCATGAATCAGCGGAGGCATCGCCGCCTCCGGTTCCCGGTTGGCCTGCCGTTGCGCCACCGCCTGCACCTGGCGCACGCCGGTTGGCATCGGCTCTGCGTTGGGGATCGATTCCGCCTGCTCGGCAACCATCATCAACACCATCGGTTGCGCCGCGGGCAGCAACGGTGGCACCAGGTGATAACCAAGGCCAAACAACAACGCACCATGCAGACCCAACGCCAACACATTGGCGGTAGCCCAGCGCAATCGCCCGCCTGTAGGCGGTAAAGATAAATCGGCAGGTAATACGTTGTGATTCAACATGGAAAACGATACTCAGGTTAAGCGTGAAACAGACCAACGTACGCAGCGGTCAACGGCGGTCGGGGTATGTCAGAAAGGTCGTTTAGGCACGCGGCACCGGGCAGGGAACGAGAAAGAACAGACTAAACGAAAAGGAAATACCATAATGGCAGAGTAAAAAACTTTATGACACGGTAATGAAGTATTTTGACAGCATATTTACCCTAACCGGCAGCGCACCGGGCAGAGCCGCAATGACGCGCTCGGGGTCAGCCAGCGGGAACGCACCGGAGAGCCGCAGGCCGGCGACCTCCGGCCGGCAGCGAATAACGCCCTGACGATAACGCCCCAGCTCCATCAGGAAGTCGTCCAGCCGCATGTTGTCGGCCAACAGCATGCCTTGCCGCCAACCGGGCTCTTGCGTCACGCGGTACGGATCGCCAATGCCTTGCCGGCTTAATCTGCCGCCCTGACCGGCGTTGAGCACCGCGTTCCGATGCGCCGGCGAAAGGATTGTGACCCGGCCAAGATAAACGGCGATATCACTGTAGGTTTCCCACAGGCGAACGCTGAAGCGAGCAGCCTGCGCCACGATCTCGCCCTGCGGCAGCCTCACCGTCAACGCGCCGCTTTCCGGCGGCAGATTCACCATCATTTCACCTTCCAGCAATGCGGCCTGCTGAAGGCTGACGTTGACCGCCGTTTGCGTGTTCAGCATCAACTGCGCGCCATCCGCCAACGCGACGGTTTGCTGCTCCCCCACCGCCGTGCGGTAATCCGCCAGCCAGGGGCGCCATGGCAGCGCGCCAGAACCGATGCCAACCGACCCTACCACGCCGATGGCCGCCAGGCTTCTCAGCAACCGGCGGCGTTGCGGGTTTGGCAACTGCGACAGGCTACGCTGCGCCGCCGCCCCGTTAAGCAGAGAAAAACGGGATGAAAACGCGGCGATATGCCGCCAGGCGCGTTCATTTTCCGGTTTCGCCTGATACCAACGCCGCCAGTTTTCCCTATCCGCGTCGCTTGCCTCTTCCGACATCAGCTGGGTTAACCAGGCGGCGGCCTCACGCGCGCTCTGCCGATCGATATCCGATTCCATCATGGGTTCCGCACCTGCCGTTACGCCGCCAATGCAAAGAAACAGTGCAAATTGGCGCGCTGCAGATATTGTTTCACCGAACTGGTCGACACCCGCAAACGTTCAGCGATGTCGCAATAACGCATGCCCTGCAGGTGCGCCAACAGGAAAGCCTCGCGAACGTGCGCCGGCAATCCGTCCAACGCCTGATCCAACTGTTCGAGCATTTCGAGGGTTTGTTGACGGACCTCCGGCGAGGGCGCCTCGATCGCCGGCAGCTCGCTCAAGGCCTGCAGATAGCTCTCTTCGATTGTTTTACGTCGGTAATAATTCGCCACCAGCCGGCGCGCCACGGTCGCCAGGAAGGGGCGTGGTTGCCGAATGGCAAGCAACTGCGGACTCAGTAAAATACTGATGAACGTATCCTGCGCCAGGTCTTCGGCGTGATGCGCGCATCCGACCTTCTGTCTCAGCCAATGGCATAGCCAACTGTGGTGCTCAAGGTAAAGCTGTTGAGCAAACCCGTTGGCTGCCGCGGCCTCTTTCCTTGCCATTCGGTGACACCAATTGATAATGATATTGAAAATGATAATTATTATTATTTTAAAATTGTAACTTCTGTGTCAAGCGATTGCTGATGATTTATAAACGGCGAAAAAGTAGGGAAATACGGGAGAGAAAACGTGAAAAGGGGCCAAAATGGCCCCTGTCAGCAGGATATTCAGAAACGTTGGCTAACGCTAAACTTGATGTTGCGCCCTACGCCGGACACCGATTCGCCCAGGTAAGGGTAATAATCGCGGTTGAACAGGTTGTCCACCGCGACGCGAGCTTCGAAGCCCTGCAAACCGCTGGGCTGCCACGAGGCGAACAGGCCGTGCAATGCATAACCCGACGTTTTCGGCAGCGCCCAGACAACGGCCATTGGATCGCCGTCGGCCGGTGAACGATCCTGTTTACGCACAAAATCGCCGGTCCAGCCGAAGGCCATGTCCCACTGCGGCACTTTCATGCCCAGCATCGCGTGTGCCGTAACGGGTGGAATTTCGGCAATCCAGATTTCGTTGCCCCACGGATCGCGCGGTGAAGCGTCGCGTTTGCCGCGAATCGAGGAGAACGACAGGCTGCCGAACAGGCTTTCGCTGTCATAAAACGATTCGAGCTCCACGCCCTCAATGGTATAGCCCGGCAAGTTGCGATAGTTCGACAACGGTTGACCACATTGGCCCCCATGCCGTGCGGCGTCGCACACTACGCCGCGACGATAGAAAATCTCGTCCTTGCCGCGATTGCGGAACAGCGTAGTGCGGATCTGCAGGCTGTCTCGCGCCATCAACACATCGTTGAAGTCCAGCACCGCGCCAAGGCGCACGCCCGTCATGCGTTCCACCTGCAGGCCGCGGCTGGTGCCGGGCACGCTGGAAGCGGCGTATTGCACTTCGTACTGTTCGTCGATCACCGGGGCGCGCCAGGTGCGGCTGACGTCGGCAAACAGGGACAGATTCGACGTCGCTTTCCACATCACGCCCAAATGCGGCGACCAGCCGGTATAGGTCACGCTGCTGTAATCATGGCCCACGAGCGGATCGCTGTCGTTATAGCGCGGCGCCCGGTTCGGTTGCCCGGTATTGGTCACATGATCGTAACGCACGCCCGGCGTCACGGTCAGGCTGCCGAAGCTGACCGCATCCTGCAGATAAACGCTGCGGGTTTCCTGTTCGCCCGCCGGCATGTAATACGGCTGGAAATAGCCGTAGTTGTAACTGGCGTTTTTCACCTGCGAGGGGTAATACATCAGGGTATCGCGCTGGTGTTTATGCCAACGCGCGCCGAGCAACAGCTTGTGTTCCAGCGGCCCGCTGGCGAAACGGCTTTCATTGCTGACGTCAAACTGCCGATCGGTATAGTTCACCCAGCTTTCATTGCCCAACGTACCGAGATAGCTGAACTTTGACGCGGAATCCGGCCGCTTGTCATGCTGTTCTGTCTTCGAATAGGCATAAGACAGCGTCAGATTCAGCAACGGCTGCGCTTCCGGCGCCAGATTCCATTTCACCGAGTAATTGGTGTCCGTCTGGTCGCGATACACCAGAATGCGGCGCCACGCTTCTTCCCGGCCATATTTATCGATATCCGCCTGGCTGGGCGCGGCGATATCGTCCCGCTTGGCGGCAAAAGGCTGCCAGCCATCGGAATCGGAGCGCATCGCCGATAGCGTCAGCGTTTGCGCCTCGCTCAGATAAATATTGGTTTTTAACAGGTAGGAAGCCTGATCGTTGGCGGAATAGGCAAAGCGCGTGCCGTCCGGCCGCTTCAGGTTGCCGCCGTCACGCTTGCTCATGTAGATCAAACCGTCGGCAAATCCTTCCGGCGTACGGCCGTACAACGCACCGCTGTAAATGCCCTGGCGATCGTTGGTGTGGTAGCTGTATTTCAGCAAGCCGCCAAAATCTTCGCCCGGCAGCAGCATATCCCCGGCATCTTTGGTCTCCAGCGTAATGGTTCCGCCAAAGCCGCCATTGCCGTTCAACAGATTGTGCGGCCCCTTATCGACCTCAACCTTTTTCAGCAATTCGGGTTCAATGAATACCGAACCCTGCCGATATTTCTCAAATCCCTTCGGCGCCCCGTCCAGCACCACCTTCACATCTTCCATGTCGCCCATGCCCCAGATATTCAGGCTTTGGCCGCCCGGGCGCGGCGATCCCGCCATCCCTACTCCGGGCAAGCGATCAAGCAAACTGGCGATATTGTCTGCCTGCACGCGTTCGATGTCTTCTTTATCCAGCACCGAACGGCCGGCGGCGACGCTGTCGGACAAACCGCCGACCACCGACAGCTCCGGTATCGTCAACGGCTGAACCGGCCCGGCGTCGACCAACCGATATCCCTGTGCGGTTTGCTGAGCGCGCAATCCGCTGCCCGCCAACAGCGTATTGAACGCGTCGGTGAGGCGATAATGTCCCTGCAGGCCCGCGGTGCTTTTTCCACGCGTCTGTTCGGGCGTGAAAATCACTATCACGCCGGCCTTAGCGGCCGCCGTCTGCAAGGCGGGCGCCAGATCACCGGCGGGAATGGCGAAGGAAAGGATAGCGGGCTGTTCGACCGCCGAGGGTGATGCCGACGCACCGGGTGCCGCCATCGCGGAGGTAAGCATGCCCGATAGTGCGCATCCTATCCCGATAGCGACGCGCTTCCCGGTAATGCGTTTGGCTGATGTGAACGTACGCCCTGCGCCGTTCTTGTTTTTTATGGCCATGAAGGATTCCCCTGAGTGTATTGAACTGGAAACTCAGTAGAGAGGTCACGCCAACGAAAAGATCGGGCAGAAAAAAAGGGCCGAAGTTACCGCGCCGCGTAGACGATAAAGGTCACCACGCCGAAGATCTCCAGCTGCGCCTCGTCGTCGAACACGATCGGCGCATAGGCGGGATTCATCGGCAACAGCCGCACGTCGGGGTGGCGCTGCAGCTTTTTGACGGTGAATTCGCCGTCCACCGCGGCGATCACGATATTGCCGTGCTCCGGCGTCAGGGCGCTGTCGACGATCAGCAGATCGCCATCCTGGATATTGCCGTCGATCATCGACTCGCCGCTGGCGCGCACGAAGTAAGTGGCGTTGGGGTGCCGCACCAGCAGCTTGCCGATGTCCAGCCTGCTCTCGACATAGTCCTGCGCCGGGGAAGGAAAGCCGCAGGCCACGCGATCGGCAAACAGCGGTAACGTCAGGGGTTCACCTGGTGAAAAAGCATACAACCTTGAATTGCTCAGCATAATCATAACCAAACTGTATATTTATACAGTTAAGCATAAACAAAACGCGAACGCGTGCAACCCCCAATCCCCCTGCGGATCACGCTTTGCCGCGTAATATAATAATTTTCTGAGTGATTTTTCCTGCAGCTTTTGGCGTTCTTCGCGTGTGTTTACACACATGATACCCACCAAAACTGTGGATAATGCGGCACTCAGACCGTTTGCGTATCGATGGGCAGGATGAGTGAGGGATTGTCATTGCGAACGGCGCCGACGGCGGGCGATACCGGTTGCCAGACGAAATCCTCTGCCTGCAGGCTGTACACGTCAGCCTGCATTTGACCAGAGGGCGGGACTAAGCGGGTGTCGCGCGCGGCCGTCGGTCTCTGCTGCGTACAGCGCCGCAAAGAACAGCGGCAGGCCTTGCCTCACGGGAGGAACGGCGGACGGCCTTACAAAATGACGCCAATAAAATTGCGACTGGCAATGGCATCAATGGGACGGCCAGAGACGAAAGTCAGTACGTTATGCCAGGAGCTTGGGATAACCCGACAAACGCTGTACCGCCACATTTCCCCTGATGGTCCACTGCGAGCTGACGGTATAAAGCTGCTCAACCAGGGATAATTTTAGCGGACGGAAAAATCTGGGGTTCCGGCGTAGAACCCCGAATAAGGAATAATCCTTAATTCATTTCAGGATTATTAATTCCATCTAAAACCTCTCGGCAATATTCTTTTTTATAGGCTTCATCATTACTTAATGACTTAACCAAAAAATCAGCATTTTTCCAACCATTATCCCAATGCGTATCGAATCCTGACTGTTCAAACTTTAATGTTCTAGT
The DNA here is from genome assembly GCF_030954545.1 of Serratia sp. MF1(2023). Lineage (NCBI taxonomy): Bacteria > Pseudomonadati > Pseudomonadota > Gammaproteobacteria > Enterobacterales > Yersiniaceae > Serratia > Serratia sp. MF1(2023). Next base: position 15,427 of record NZ_JAVHUX010000003.1, read on the forward strand.
TAATGAGTCTTTTATTTGTTTTTTATATTTATCAATTTTCTCATTGGTTGCCCCACAAACATCATGTGCAACACGAGCATTTGAGCCAGAAAAACCTATTGCTGAAATTGCCATCGCTTCATTTGATTTGTCGAAATCATTCGCATATGCCACAGCATTAGATAAAGCGAATATGACAAGAGCAGGTATGGTTTTTTTGTATGAAATCATCTTTCACCTCTACTCATTGATTTTCATGGGTCAGTTTGGATATCGAAAATTATTGTACATTAAGGCTGCTTTTTAATCAGTCTCAACTTCTTTATAGAAGGCCTGAATGCGACAAACTCGGGAAGTACTGTAGCCTGTCGCGTCTGCTGTTTCTCGGATGCTCAGTTTCTTAATCTGTCGGTAGTGCCTGATCCATCCTGCACGCTCCATCTCGCCGCTGGCGCGCACGAAGTAGGTGGCGTTGGGGTGCCGCACCAGCAGCTTGCCGATATCCAGCCTGCTCTCGACATAGTCCTGCGCCGGGGAAGGAAAGCCGCAGGCCACACGATCGGCAAACAGCGGTAACGTCAGGGGTTCAGCTGGTGAAAAAGCATACAACCTTGAATTGCTCAGCATAATCACAACCAAGCTGTATATTTATACAGTAATGCATAAACAAAACGCGAACGCGTGCAACCCCCAATCCCCCTGCAGATCGCGCTTTGCCGCGTAATATAATAATTTTCTGAGCGATTTTTTTTTACGCCTGCTAAGCGTTTCACCGCCCCTTGCACACACGTTATCCACCAAAACTGTGGATAACCTGGTGGGGTCGCCGGCAGACGTCATTCCCTGCGCGAGCGGGATCAGAATCCTGTATAATCCCCACACCTGCTAATAAGAATTCATCCCCGTCGGCGCCTCGTCACCGACGGTCACGAGAACGTTATGAACAAGCACCTACTCCTCGCAGAAACCGACGATATCGAACAGGAATGCCTGTCGCGCCACGCGGTCTGGCAGCGCAACGATCTGGCTCTGGCGCAGCAGGATTGGCTGGCGGAAGAAGTGCCGGTCGCCCTGGTGTACAACGGCATTTCCCACGTGGTGATGATGGCGACGCCGAAAGATCTGGCGGCCTTCGCCATCGGTTTTTCGCTGTCCGAAGGCATCATCGCCTCCCCTGACGATATCTACGACATCCGCCAGCAACCGGCCTGCAACGGCATTGAAGTGCATGTGGAACTCTCGAGCCGCCGTTTTATGCAGCTGAAAGAGAAGCGCCGCAGCCTGGCCGGCCGCACCGGCTGCGGTGTCTGCGGGGTGGAACAACTGCAGGAGGTCGCCCAGCCCATCGCGCCGCTGCCCTTCACGCAACGCTTCGATTTGGCCCTGCTCGACCGGGCATTGGCGCAGCTGCAGGAGGTGCAAACGGTGGGGAAACTGACCGGCTGCACCCACGCGGCGGCCTGGATCCAGCCAGATGGCGCGCTCAGCGGCGGGTGTGAAGACGTCGGCCGCCACGTGGTGCTCGACAAGCTGCTGGGCTACCGCAGCCAACAGGCGTGGCTGCAAGGGGCGGCGCTGGTGTCGAGCCGCGCCAGCTATGAAATGGTGCAAAAATCCGCCATGTGCGGCGTCGAGATCCTGTTCGCCGTTTCCGCCGCCACCCGCCTGGCGGTCGAGGTGGCCGAGCGCAGCAACCTGACGCTGGTGGGCTTCAGCAAGCCAGGGCGCGCCACCGTCTATACGCACCCGCAGCGGCTCTGGCAATCGACGACGGCGGCATAGCGCCGCCGGATAAGAATCGACTATTCTCAATAGCAGGACACCAGGAAGCACCCACGTCATGATAATTCGCCCGAACCAGAACTGGTTTTTTCGCCTGTTCGCCTGGCACGGTTCCGTGCTGTCAAAGATCACCTTTCGCCTGTCGCTGAACGTGCTGATGTCGATAGTGGCGGTGATCAGCTATCAATGGTACGAACAGCTCGGCGTGCATTTGACCATCGCGCCGTTCAGCCTGCTGGGTATCGCCATCGCGATTTTTCTCGGCTTTCGCAATAACGCCGGCTACAGCCGTTTTGTCGAAGCGCGCAACCTGTGGGGCTCGCTGCTGATTACCGAGCGATCCCTGCTGCGCCAGATAAAAAGCCTGCTGCCGGACGAACCGGCGGTGCACCAGAAGGTCGCCAAGCTGCTGATCGCCTTCAGCTGGAGCCTGAAGCATCAGCTGCGCGCCACCGATCCGACCGCCGATCTGTACCACAACCTCAGCAGCAAAGAGCTGGCGGAGGTGATCGCCAGCCCGATGCCGACCAACCGCATCCTGCTGATGCTGGGCCAGGAGATCGGCAAGCTGCGCCGACGGGGGCTGCTGAGCGACATCACCTTCGAGCTGCTCGACAACAAGCTGAGCGAGCTGTCCCACGCCCTCGGCGGCTGTGAACGGCTCGCCAGCACGCCGGTGCCGTTCGCCTATACCCTGATCCTGCAGCGCACCGTTTACCTGTTCTGCAGCCTGTTGCCTTTTGCCCTGGTGACCGATCTGCATTACATGACACCGTTTGTTTCGGTGTTCATTTCCTATACCTTCTTATCCTGGGACTCACTGGCCGAAGAGCTGGAAGATCCGTTCGGCGTGTCGGCCAACCATCTGCCGTTAAACGCCATCTGCAACACCATCGAGCGCAACCTGCTGGAAATGAACGACCAAAGCCCGCTGCCGCCGCCGATGAAACCCGACGAGCACTTTAATTTGATCTGATCGATTTCACCCGAACACACTGGAGCCGAATGCAATGAATGCAAATAACAACCCGCCGCAAGCCGTATTCACGCCGGTAACGCGCCATGCCATCTTCATCGTCGCCACTCTGTCGCCCGTTCCCGCCCATCTGGCGGCGGTGCGCGCCTGGTGCGGCGACATCGCCGCCGTGGTGCGTTCGGTCGGCAAACGCGCGCCGGCGGGCAACCTCACCTGCGTTTGCGGCTTCGGCTCCGAAGCCTGGGATACGCTGTTTGGTGCCCCGCGCCCTCGCCAGCTGCATCCGTTCAGCCCGATCGGCAGCGGGGAACGCGTCGCCGTCGCCACGCCCGGCGATATCCTGCTGCATATCCGCGCCGATGAAATGGATCTGTGTTTCGAACTGGCCTCGCAGCTGGTCGGCAAGCTCGGCGATGCCGTGACGGTGGTCGAAGAGGTGCACGGCTTCCGTTACTTCGATCAGCGCGCCATGATCGGCTTCGTCGACGGCACGGAGAACCCGGAGGGGCACGAAGCCTTCGACTACACGGTGATCGGCGACGAAGACGCGGCGTTCAGCGGCGGCAGCTATGTGCTGGTGCAAAAATACCTGCACGATATGCAGGGCTGGAACTCGCTCAGCGTGGAAACGCAGGAGAAGATCATCGGCCGCCATAAGCAGTCCAACATCGAACTGGATGAAGCGGTCAAACCGTCGTCATCGCACAGTTCGCTGACCACCATCACCGACGAGCAAGGCAACGAGGTGAAAATTCTGCGCGACAACATGCCGTTCGGCCGCCCCGGCCTGCGCGAATTCGGCACCTACTTTATCGGCTATGCGCGCTCCCCGCAGCCAATCGAGCAGATGCTGGAAAACATGTTTATCGGCCGCCCGGCCGGCAACTACGATCGGCTGCTCGATTTTAGCCACGCGGTGACCGGCACCCTGTTCTTCGTGCCGTCCGCCCCGCTGCTGGAAGCGCTGGCCGATCGCAGCGGCGCCGAACTGCACTGATTTTGCCTGGGCGCAGGGCCGCAGCGATCAACCTTTGGTTATCCTGCAGCCCTGCGCATCGATCACCGGCTCCCCATCCTCTTTGCTGAAAGCCCCGCGCTGCGGATCCGGCAGAATATCCAACACCGCCTCCGACGGCCGGCACAGGCGCGTGCCGAGCGGTGTCACCACAATGGGCCGATTAATCAAAATCGGCTGTTGCAGCATGAAGTCAATCAGTTGCTCATCGTTCCAGCCGGTCTCATCCAGTTTCAGCTCGGCGTAAGGCTCGACGTTTTTACGCAGCAGCGCGCGCGGCGTCATCCCCATTTCGGCCAGCAGCGCAATCAACCGTTCACGGCTGGGCGGTGTTTCCAGATACAAAATCACCTCCGGCTCAACGCCGCTGTTGCGGATCAGCGCCAACGTATTGCGCGACGTGCCGCAAGCCGGGTTGTGATAAATCTTGATACTGCTCATGACGGTTTCTCCTATCAGGATCAAACGGACAGCCGCAGCGCCAGCGCGGCCAGGGTGACGAACAGGATCGGCAGCGTCATCACCAGCCCCACGCGAAAATAATAGCCCCAGGTAATGACGATGTTCTTCCTTGCCAACACATGCAGCCACAGCAACGTGGCCAGGCTGCCGATCGGGGTGATTTTGGGGCCGAGATCGCTGCCGATGACGTTGGCGTAAATCATCGCCTGCTTGATGACGCCTTCCGCGCCGCTGCCGTCGATTGACAACGCCCCCACCAGCACCGTCGGCATATTATTCATGACGGAAGAGAGAAACGCGCTCAGGAAGCCGGTGCCGAGCGTCGCCGCCCACAGCCCCTGCCGCGCCAGCGCGTCCAACACGCCGGAAAGCAGCTCGGTCAAGCCGGCATTGCGCAGCCCGTAGACCACCAGATACATGCCCAGCGAGAAAATCACGATCTGCCAGGGTGCCCCGCGCAGCACTTTGCCGGTGTCGATCGCGCGCCCACGTTTCGCCACCGCCAGCAGAACCAGCGCGCCGCAGGCAGCGACCAAACTCACCGGCACGCCGAGCGGCTCCAGAGCGAAGAAGCCAATCAGCAACAGCGCCAATACCGCCCAGCCGGCTCGGAAAGTCGCACGATCGCGAATCGCTTCTTGGGGTATCGGTAAACGCGTCAACGCGTAGCGCCGCGGAATATCCTTGCGAAAGAACAGATGCAACATCACCAGGGTCGCCGCCACTGCGGCAAGGTTGACCGGCACCATCACCGCCGCATACTCCGTAAAGCCCAGCCGGAAGAAATCCGCCGAAACGATATTCACCAGATTGGACACCACCAGCGGCAAGCTGGCGGCATCGGCGATAAAGCCCGCCGCCATCACGAAAGCCAGTACCGCCGCAGGGCGAAAGCCGAGCGCCGACAGCATGGCGATCACGATTGGCGTAAGGATTAACGCGGCGCCGTCGTTCGCAAACAGCGCCGCCACCACGGCCCCCAGCAGCAGCATGTAGGTAAACAGCCATCGGCCTTTGCCGTTGCCCCAGCGCGCGACGTGCAGAGCAGTCCAGGCAAAGAAGCCGCTCTCATCCAGCAGCAGGCTGATGATGATGACGGCGATAAAGGTCGCGGTCGCATTCCAGACTATCTGCCACACCACGGGAATATCGCCGACGTGCACCACGCCGCTCAGTAATGCCAATCCCGCGCCGAACGCCGCGCTCCAGCCAATGCCCAGCCCTCTCGGTTGCCAGATAACCAAGGCCAACGTCAGAATAAAGATCGCTCCTGCCACTATCATCGCCGTCTCACCGCCTCTTCACATATACATATTCGATTTTTCGCATGTGTTTGCGCAAATTTTTTACCGTTACGGGCAGCCTTTCGCTACGCGTTGCCCCAACTCCATCATCTGTTCTGCCCGACACTGATAAGCCTGCTCAATAATCCCCGCCGCCCAAGCCGGCATATGCGGCGACAGGCGATAATATATCCACTTGCCATCGCGCCGATCGAGCAACAGCCCGCTTTCACGCAGCATCGCCAAATGCCTTGAGATTTTGGGTTGCGGCAGCGCCAATGCGCCCGACAACTCGCACACGCACAACTCACCGGCGTGGCGCAGCAACAGCACCAGCGTCAGACGCGTCTCGTCCGACAGGTTTTTAAACAGCTTCAGCGGCGTCAATGACGTCATGTCGCACTCCCGTTAACCTTATCGTCTCCACAAATCGCTCATGAAGATACCATTTTCATATTCTGAAAAACAAATATAAAACACAAAGCGTTGTCCCCCTCGCCGAGGCATATACTTATCTTTATGCTGTTCTTGCAGGAAGGAGGCACCATGCCGCTCACATTCAAACGTTCGGAAAGGCTCTCCATCGGCACCGAAATAGAGCTGCAGCTGGTCGATGACAAGCACTACGATCTTACGGATCGGGCCGACCGGGTGGTCAGCGCGGTCGGCGACCGCCGGCGCGTCAAACATGAGCTCACCAAATCGATGGTGGAGCTGAACAGCTCGGTGCACCGCGATCTCGATGAGCTGCACGCCGAGCTGCGCGCCCTGACCCATACCGTCCGGCGCAGCGCGCAGCGCCTGGGCTGTGACGTCTGCGGCGGCGGCCGCCATCTGAGCAACGACTGGCGCAAGCAGGTCATCAGCGACAACGCGCGCTACAGGCAGCTGGCCAGCCGCTTTGGCTATCTTTCCAAGCTGGCCTGCGTGTTCGGCCAACACATCCACCTCGGCGTCAACGACGGGGACGAAGCGATGTACCTGTGCCATGCGCTGACGCCCTACTTTCCGCAGCTGATCGCGCTCAGCGCATCGTCACCGCTGTACCAGGGCGTCGATACGCGCTTTGCCAGCTCCCGTTTCAGCGCGCAGAATTCCTTCCCCAACTACGGATGCCTGGAACACATCTACAGCTGGCGCGAATTCAACGCCTATTACGAACGGCTGAACGCCGCCGGCGTGATTGAAAGCATCAAGGATATTTACTGGGATGCGCGGCCCAAACCGGAGCTGGGCACGGTGGAGATCCGCATCTGCGATACGCCGCTGCGCCTCGCGCATGCCGTGCTGCTGGTCGGTTACTGCCGTCTGCTGGCTGATTTTCTGTTGCAACACCGCACGCCGATCGCGCCGGAATACGATGCCTTCACCAATTACAACAAGATCAACGCCTATCGCAGCGGTTTCGCCGCCGAATACGTCGATCCCGCGACGCTGCGTCGCAGCAGCCTGACCGCCCATATCCTGCACACTCTCGATGCGCTGAGCGGGTTCGCCGAGCGACGGGAGGATCGGGCCGTGCTACAGGCGATCGAGCGCCATGTCCGCCAGGGCATCAGCGATTCGGAGCATATCCGCCAGATGTTGCACAACGGCCTGCCGCAGGCTCAGGTGATCAAGCGCCTGTGCGATGAGCTGTTGCAACCGGCAAGTTAAGTTTCGGCTATCGATTCCATACGCCAAAGCCGCTGTTCATTATGTGCTCTTTCGCTACAATCGTGAGCACTGACATTCACCGTATCGAGGACACCATGTACAACTTCTCCCGCTATCAGGCAAAAGAACTGGCGCTGGCTTACATGAGCGGCAAAAAACACGATCTGTCGCCGCAGGAATTTTTGCAGCAGCTGAAAAGCAGCGAGCGATCGTTTGAGCACCTGCTGAAACACGGCAGCGAAATGCCGCGTGACGTGCTGGTTAAAAGCTTCTGAACGGCCGGTTGCCGGCCACTTTCCGTTTACGCCGCCGGTGGCGAGCCTGCAGCCCGCGCATTCCCGGCCATTCATTCCCCTCCTCACCCTGCCTCAATTCGTCCTCACAGGCGAAAATCCGATAAATTCGCCCCTAAAGGCGAATTATTGACATATTCGCATCCAGGTGCGAATTTATAGTCATCCTTCTATAAACATCGGAACATGTCATGCCGACGCCAATCAGCGTAATCAGCGGCGATCTGGTCGATTCCCGCCGATCAGACACCGTCAACTACCTCAATGAGCTGCATAGCCTGCTCGATCGGCTGCGGCGCGACGGGCGGCTGCATCAGGTGGAAATCTTTCGCGGCGACGCCTTCCAGGCGCAGGCCGCCCCGGAGGACGGGCTGCTGCTGGCGGTGTATATTCGCCTCGCGCTGCGGGCAACGGGCGCCGCGCACTGGGATGCGCGCGTCGCCGTCGGGCTGGGCAGCCAACGGCCCGACGCCGCCGGCTATGGCAGCGCCTTTATCAACTCCGGCAGCGCGTTGGACGCCATGGCGAAAAATTGCCGGCTGGCTCTGAAAACCGACAACGATCGGACAAACGCCATTGTCAGCGATCTGCTGCCGATGTTAGATCATGTGATTGGCCGCCTGTCGCAGACCGAAGCGCGCATCGTCCAGGCGAGAATGTTCGCCGACAGCGGCGCTGCCGTGGCGGATCAGCTGCAAAAAGCCGCCTCCACGGTCTCCGCCGCGCTGAAACGCGCGGCCTACGAGGAAATCATGCGGTTTATTCACGCCATTAACAGGATCGTCTGACTATGGATCTGACCTATGCGCCTTTGCTGGCCTGGCTGTTGCTCGTCCATCTGCTGGCGGATTTTCCGCTGCAGCCGCTGAGTTGGGTGGAAGATAAAATCCAGCATCGCGCGCGTTCACGTTTTCTGGTGTTGCACGCGTTGCTGCACGGGGTGCTGGCCGCCTGGGTGGTGGCCGGTTTCGGCCTGCTGCACGGCGGGCTTTCTTCACTTCAGGTGCTGGCCAGCCTGCTGATCATCGCCGTCAGCCACTACCTGATCGATTTACTGAAGGTCACCGCGATGAACCGCCTGAGCCCGGCCCGCAGTTTCCTGCTCGATCAGGGATTGCATCTGGCGGTAATCGCCTTGCTGTGGCTGGGGCTGACGCCGAATGCCGGTGAACTGCTCGCCGCGCTGGGGCGGCAACTGGGGCGTTGGCAAACCGGCCTGGTGCTGGTGGCCTACAGCCTGATTTATCTGCCGATGAGCCTGCTGATCGGGCAACTGCTGGCGCACTGGACGCCGCAAATGCCGCCTTCGGCCAAGGCCGACAACGACTCGCTGCTGCGCGCGGGCAAACAGATTGGCTATCTGGAGAGAACGCTGATCCTGACCTTTGTGCTGCTGGGGCAAATCCCGGCGATCGGCTTTTTGCTGGCGGCCAAATCTATCTTCCGTTTCGGCGATCTGCGCCAGAGCGACGATAAGATGCGCACCGAGTATGTGCTGCTCGGCACGCTGTTTTCCTTCACGCTGACCATCATGCTCGGCCTGCTGGTCAACAAACTGCTGTAGCGGAGCGGGGGCGAAGAATTTCGCCCCCGAAGTGAGTGCCGAAGCGGCTTACAGCCACTCGCCGAAGCGGCGGATGTAGAAACGCTTCATCAACTGCGCGACCACGCAGTAGCTGACCAACGTAGCGGCCAACCACGGGAAGTATTCCCACGGCAGCGGCTGCAGGCCAACCAGGGCGCCGAGCGGCGAGAACGGAATGTAGATGCCGAGCGCCATCACCAACCCGGTGGTCAGCAATACCGGCAGCGCCGCGGTGCTCTGAATGAACGGGATCTTCTGGGTGCGCAGCATATGCACCACCAGCGTTTGCGACAGCAACCCCTCAATGAACCAGCCGGACTGGAACAGCGCCTGGTGTTCCACGCTGTTGGCGGCGAACACGTACCACATCAGCGCATACGTCGTGATATCGAAGATTGACGAGGTCGGCCCAATCCACAGCATAAAGCGCCCGATGTTTTTGGAGTCCCACTTGCGCGGCTTGCGCAGGAACTCTTTGTCCATCTTGTCCCACGGCAGCGACAGCTGGGAAATATCGTACATCAGGTTTTGAATTAACAGGTGGATCGCCAGCATCGGCAGGAACGGAATGAAGGCGCTGGCCACCAGCACCGAAAACACGTTGCCGAAGTTGGAGCTGGCGGTCATGTTCAGGTACTTGATGATATTGCCGAAGGTCTCGCGCCCTTTGATCACCCCCTCTTCCAGCACCATCAGGTTCTTTTCCAACAGGATGATGTCCGCCGACTCCTTGGCGATGTCGGTGCCGGTGTCGACCGAAATGCCGACGTCGGCATCGCGCAGCGCCGGCGCATCGTTGATGCCGTCGCCGAGGAAGCCGACGGTATGGCCGTTGGCCTGCAGCATTTTCAGCACCCGCGATTTTTGCAGCGGCGTCAGCTTGGTGAAGACCGTGCGCTGCTCCACTTCGCGCGCCAGCGTTTCGTCATCCATCTGTTCAATCTGCAGCCCGGAGAGCGGTTCACCCGGCTCCAGCCCGACGTCGCGGCAAATCTTGCAGGTGATCACCGGGTTGTCGCCGGTCAGCACCTTCACCGTCACGCCGTTTTCCTGCAGTGCGGCGATCGCCTGCTGCGCGCTCTCCTTCGGCGGATCGAGGAAGGTCAGCAACCCTTGCACCACCATGTCGCGCTCGTCGGCCACGCTCAGCGGGTCGGCCGGGCGTTGCGCATCCAGCTCGCGCGTCGCCAGCACCAGCACGCGGAAACCGTCTTCGTTATACTCGCGGGCCAGCGCCTGCAGCGCCGCACGGCGCGCGTCGTCCAGTTCCAGCGTCTTGTCGCCTTCACGCACGTGAGTGGCGATCTCCAGCATCTCCTCTACCGCGCCCTTACAGATCAGCTGCTGCTTGCCATTTTCGTCCGCCACCACGATCGACAAGCGGCGGCGCACGAAATCGAACGGCAGCTCATCCACCTTGCTGAAACGCCCCAGGGCTTCGATCCCCGGTTTGCCGCGCCCGAAGCGGATCACCGCCTGATCCATCAGGTTCTTCATGCCGCTCTGATGGAAGCTGTTCAGCCAGGCCAGGTGCAGCACCTCGTTATCCCTGGCGCCGTTGACGTCGATATGGTGCTCGAGAATGATGCGGTCCTGGGTCAGCGTGCCGGTCTTGTCGGTGCAGAGCACGTCCATGGCGCCGAAGTTCTGAATGGCGTTCAGGCGCTTCACCACCACCTTGCGGCGCGACATGGCGATCGCCCCTTTCGCCAGGTTGGAGCTGACGATCATCGGCAGCATTTCCGGCGTCAGGCCGACCGCCACCGCCAGTGCGAACAGCGCCGCCTCGCTCCAGTCGCCTTTGGTGAAACCGTTGATCAGCAACACCACCGGCACCATCACCAGCATGAAGCGAATCAGCAGCCAGCTGACGCTGTTCACCCCGCGATCGAACGCGGTTTGCGCCCGCGAACCGACGATCGACTTGGCCAACGAGCCGAAGTAGGTGCGCCCGCCGGTCGCCACCACCACCGCCGTGGCGGTGCCGCTGGCGACGTTGGTGCCCATCAGGCAGACGTTGGAGAGCTCAAGCAGCGCGTTCTCGCTGGACACTTCCCCTTCGCTCGACTTCTGCGCCACGCTGCCCATGGCATCGTATTTTTCGATAGGGATCGCTTCGCCGGTCAAAATCGCCTGGCTGATGAACAGATCGCGCGAGGCGATAAGGCGCACGTCGGCCGGCACCATGTCGCCGGCGGAGAGCTGAATGATATCCCCCGGCACCAGTTCGCGGATCGGCACTTCCAGCGTCAGCGGATGCGCGCTGTAGCTGCTGCGGCGCAGCACCGTGGCGGTGGTGCGCACCATCGACTTCAGCGCTTCCGCCGCTTTGTTGGTGCGGTATTCCTGCCAGAAACGCAGCAGCCCGCTCAGCGTGACCATGATGAGAATGATAATGACGCCGGTGAGTTCAGTTTCTTCACCGCTCTGGCGCGGCAGCCAATAATCGGTAAAGAAACTGATCGCAGCCAGCACCATCAGCACGAAGATAAACGGGTTGTTGAAAGCCTTGATCAGCTGGATCAAGGCATGCGGCGCCTTGTCGTGGGCGACCTGATTGGCGCCGAACTGCTCCAGCCGCTCATCGGCGTCGTCCTGAGTCAAACCGTTGCGGTTGCACTTCAGGTTCGCCAGCGTTTGGGCGATGCTGTTGGTCGCTTCTTCCGCAATGGCGTAGGTCACCGCGTCTTTATCACGGCGACGCGTTCTTTCATTAATCTGAGTCATAACGCTATTCTCTTATTTTCGTTCTGCGCACAGGGATATCCCGCCCGATAAACAGGTGACTCTGCGCAGAGTGGAATTTTTTAATTAGCGTGACTGAATAGCGTGATTACCCTGTCAGCCACGCACGAATCATTTCCCTTCCGGGGTCATCGTCCATAACGCCTCCTTAATGCCCGCGTTATTCAGGCCTACCTGAATAAACACGAACATATAATCAAGTTAATAAATATTTATATCATTACTCAGACAGGTAATTCGGACGCAACGCGCCAGCGAACGGCGCTCACGCTTTTTTCCAGGCTGACGCGGCAGACAATACCCTCAATTTCTTTTTGTGCGGCCGGCGTGGCGGTAATTTCCGCGCACACTTCCAATTGCCCCGGGCTGGAAATATCGGCGCTGCGCAAAGATTGCAGCCGCAAGGCGACGCCGTTCAGCGCCTGCAGAATCAGGGTGCGCACCAGAATTTCATCCTGCTCGCCACAGGTCACCTGAATGCGATAGCACAGTTCCAGATCGGTCGCCTGCTGGTGTGGCTGCAGATTGATGCGCTGGGCGGCCTCGCGCAGCAGGATATTGGCGCACAGGATCACCAGCGTGGCGACCACCGCATCCCAATGCTGGCCCAGGCCGCACAGTACGCCGATCCCCGCCGAACACCACAGCGTGGCGGCGGTGTTGAGGCCGCGAATGTTCAGCCCTTCACGCATGATAACGCCGGCGCCGAGGAAGCCGATACCGGATACGATCTGCGCAGCCACGCGGCCGGCGCTGGCCGGATCGGTGGACATGGAGCTGAGAATAAAGACCGCCGCGCCGGTCGCCACCAGCGCATTGGTGCGCAGGCCGGCCATACGTTGGCGCCACTGGCGCTCGGCGCCAATTACCGCGCCCAGGCACATCGCCAGCAATAAATTTAAAACGAAAGGAGTCATAGCCATGACTGTCCCCTTAATTAACCTCAGGAGATAAAATCATGTGCTGTTTAGCACACGCAAAATCGCGCCGAAAATAAATCAGCGAATCAGCGTACTGTGCCTGGAGGGAAAAGGCTGTGGCTGCAGAATACCATAATAACGTCCAACTCAATTCACCTGAAACCATCAGGCCTCAGGAAACGTTTTTTATTCGGGTATGCACAGCTCAGGAATAACTGGAGAGGGGTGCTGCCCGCCGATAACGGCAAGCAACAAATCAGAAGAGAATTGGTCAGCTTGCCTTATTTGTTTTATTACAACTACAACTGTCCAATTGGGTTTCTCCACCGAAATTTTGGCTGAGTATAGTGACGTCGGGTAATGAAGTAAAGGCTAATTTATTAAACGAAAAATAAACTGAAATACCGCGATGATATTTCGATGTCACAAATCGGCAGCGACAGCGTTGGGCGCCAGTGCGCTTATCGGTAAACTGCTCCCCTTCATCTTTCAAGGACGCCCCCGATGAAACACCGGCTTTCCCCGCTCGCGCTCGCGCTGCTCGTCAGCTATCCCGCCGATGCCCTGCTGCTGCAGCAAGGCGACGCGCAGTTTGAACTCGATCCCGCCACGCTGCGCATTGCCGCCGGCGCTGTGCCGGTCAATCTGGCGCAGCCCGCGCAACAGGTGGAAGATCTCACCGCGTCGCCACAACGCGCCAGTTGGCGCTGGCCGCAGAGCGCGGTCAAGGTTAGCGCCCGTCTGGAAGGCGGCGATCTGCGCCTGAGCTTCAGCAGCGACCGGCCACAGCCTCTGAACTGGTATCGCCTGCCGCCACAAACAGAAACGCTGCTGTTGCCGATCGGCGAAGGCAGCCGCATTCCGCTCGACAACGCCGTCTGGCGCCATTACCTGACGGCGGAAATGACGCCGCTGGATACCAACTGGGATCTGAAGCTGCCGCTGTGGAGCCAGCAATACCAGGGCAAGGTCTACAGCTGGCTGATGTTGACGCCGTTCAGCAACCGGGTCACCTTCGCCTCGGCGCAGGAAAAGCTGGAGATGCGCGCCGGGCATCAGTTCAACCGCTTCAATCAGCAACAGGCATTCGAGGTGCTGCTGCACGTCGGTGACACGCCGCTGTCCGGCGCCCGCCGCTATCGCGACTATTTGCAACAGAACGGCCAGTTCAGCAGCCTGCGCGAGAAGATAAAGCAGGCGCCCGAAGGCGAAAAGCTGATCGGCGCCACCCATGTCTACCTGTGGGGGGACAAACTGCTGGCGGCGGAAGATGTCAAAGATTGGCCGGGGTTGCTGCACTACCTCGCCTCTCCCGCCGCCGAAGCGCTGCGGCAGAAGATGGATGCCGAGAGCAGAAAGCTCCTGCTGCAGCTGGCGGGCAAAACACCGGAGGGCTGGCAGCAACAGCCCCTGATCGACGGCATCAACCAGGCGTTGACGACGCAAATCCCGCTGGGCGCCACGCCGGATGACGCAGACTTTCTGCAGGCGCAGCAGCGCCAGGCCGCTGCGGTACGGGAGCGGGCGCAGCGAGAGCTGGGGCGCTGGCTAACCCCGGCGGACCGTTGGGGGCAAGGGCTGGCCAAACCGGTGATCGACGCGCTGCGCCAGGCCGGCTTGCCGCGCCTGTGGTTAGGCACCGATAACTGGACCGCCGCCTTCCTGCACCCGCAGGCGGTGGGCGCCGCCAAAGCGGCCGGCTATCTGATCGCCAGCTACGACTCCTACGATACCGCCATTGCGCGCGGCGTGAACGACAGCTGGCTCACCGCGCAACTGCCGACGGCGCTGCGGGAAAGTTGCGCCATCGTGCGCGCCGACGGCAGCAAGAAACCCGGCTTCGGCAAACAGGGTTACTACCTCAACCCGGGCTGCGTCCTGCCCTATTCTCAACGGCGCATGCGCGAGCTGGTGCAACTGGCCGGGTTGAACAGCCTGTTCCTCGACGTGGACGGCACCGGCATGGTCTCCGACGACTATCAGCCCGGCCACCCGACCGGCGCGGCGCAGATGGCCGAGGCGCGCAACGCCCGGCTGGCCTGGTTCAGCGCCACCCTTAAGCTGCCGCTCGGCTCGGAGGACGGCAATGCGGTGACCGCCCGCAGCCTGATGTTCGCCCACGGCATGGAAACCTGGGGATTCGGCTGGGGCGACAAGCAGATGAATCAGGATAAATCCTCGCCCTATTATCTCGGCGCCTGGTGGCCCAACGCCCAACCGGCGTTTTTCTTCCGCCCCGCCAAGGTGAAGCAGCCCTACCGCACCGTCGAATTCGATCCGCGTTATCGCCTGCCGCTGTACCAGGCCGTTTTCCACGATGCGATCGTCAGCAGCCACCACTGGAATTACGACAATCTGAAGTTCAGCGACGTTCAGACCACCCGCAGTCTGCTCAGCCAGCTGTACAACACCGCGCCGATGTTCCATCTGAGCCGCGCCACCCTGGCGGCCCGCCTGCCGGCGATCAAACGCGTCGACGCCGCCTTCCGGCCGTTGCATCAGGCCCTCTGGGACAAAGCGCTGACCGACTTCCGCTGGCTCGATCGGGACGGCTGGGTGCAGCAGACGACCTTCAGCGACGGTTCGACGCTGACCGCCAACTTCAGCGCGCAGCCGTTCGCCGGCGTAGCGGCCCACAGCCTGCGCGCCAAACTGGCCGACGGCCGCACGTTCGACGTTGCGCCTTAGCAAGGTCGCCGGCGATGGGCTACGCTAGGCTATATTTCCGACGACCCGCAAGGAGTGGCTGATGACGCCTCTGATCCACACTCTGCTCGACGAGATTTGGCAAAGCCTGGGGCAACGCCCCGCGCCCTGCGACCGGTTAACCGTAAGCGGTACCGGCGCATTGCCTTCGGCTTTTCCCGTGACCGAATTGGCTACCGCCGCCTGGAGCGCCGCCGGTTTGGCCTGCGCCGAGTTGCTTCGCCGCGAGGCTGCCGATGCGCCGCAGGTCTGGATCGATCAACGCCTGGCCTCGCTCTGGTTCGGCTGGACGCTGCGCCCGCTGGGTTGGACGCTGCCTGCGGCCTGGGACGCCCTGGCCGGCGACTACGCGACGGCGGACGGCTGGATACGCCTGCACACCAATGCACCGCACCATCGGCGGGCGGTGGAACAGGTGCTGGGCGCGGCATCGGACAAAGGCGCGCTGGCGGAACGCGTGCTGGGCTGGAAAAAAAGCGAGCTGGCGGAACGCGTGCTGGGCTGGAAAAAAAGCGAGCTGGAGGAAGCGGTGATCGAGGCCGGCGGCTGCGCGGCTCAAATGCGCTCGGCGGCCGCGTGGCGACAACATATTCAGGGCAAGAGCGTGGCGCTCGAACCGCTGATCCACGCCTCGCTGCAGCCGGAAGCACCGCCGCCGGGCTGGACGTTGCCCGTCGCCCGGCCGCTGCACGGCGTGCGGGTGCTGGATCTGACGCGCATTCTCGCCGGGCCGATCGCCACCCGTTTTCTCGCCGGTTTGGGCGCCGACGTGCTGCGCATCGATCCCTATGGTTGGGATGAGCCCGGCGTCGAGCACGAGGTAATGCTGGGCAAACGCAGCGCGCGCCTCAACCTGACCAATGCGCACGATCGCCACACGTTTGAACATCTGCTGAGGAACGCCGACGTGATCGTGCACGGCTACCGTGCCGGTGCGCTGGAGAAGTTGGGCTATGGCGCGGAGGAAAGGCGCGCGCTGGCGCCGGGTCTGATAGACGTCTGCCTGAATGCCTACGGCTGGAGCGGACCGTGGCGCACCCGGCGCGGTTTCGACAGCCTGGTGCAGATGAGCTGCGGGCTGGCGGAGGCGGGCATGGTTTGGCGCAGCGCCAGTTTGCCGGTGCCGCTGCCGGTACAGGCGCTGGACCACGCCACCGGCTATTTGATGGCGGCGGCGGTGCTGACCGGTATGGCGCAGCGCCTAAGCCGCGGCACCGGCTACCACGCGCGGCTGTCGCTGGCGCGCACGGCGCAACTGCTGCTGGCGCATCCCTGTTCGGCAGATTATCGGCCGGAGCCGCTGGCGCCGGCCGGAACCGCCGACGAGAACCCGGAAACGGAACTGACTTACTGGGGCGCCGCGCAACGCCTGCGCGCCCCGTTAAGCCTGCAGGGTACGGCGCTGCAATGGGCGTTGCCGGCGACCACGCTCGGCACCTCACAGCCGGAGTGGCTGCGCCGTTAAACCGCCGCCAACTGTTGCTGCAGCCATTGCAGCAAGCGTGTGACCGCTGGCGTCAGCCCGGCGGTCTGCGGCCACACCAGATAAACGTCGTCCTCGCTCAGGCGACAGGGCGCAGCCAGCGCCACCAGCCGCCCCGCGTCGATCGCATCCTGCACCAGCAGCTTTTTCGCCAGCGCGATGCCGAACCCCTGCTCCGCGGCGCGAATCAACAACCCGGCATCGTTGAACACCGCCTGTTGCCGCCCGCACCGCGAGCGCCCTTGCGCATTGAACCAGTCGCGCCACGGGCTGACGTCGTGCTCCAGCAAGGGAACGTCGCCGCCGTTCTCGAATGCCGTTCCCCACTGCCGCGCCATATCCGGCGAGGCGACCGGCAGCACGTCGCCCGACGCGATGCGCTGCGCCTGCAGCCCCGCCCACTGGCCGCTGCCGATGCGGATCGCCGCATCGAACCCGCGCTGCGACAGATCCTGCAACGCCAGCGAGGCATCGATATCCAGCGCAATATCGGCGCAGGCTGCATGAAATGCCGGCAACCGCGGCAACAGCCAGTAATGGGCAAAAGACGGCAGCACGCTGATGCGCAGCGTCTGGCTCGCCGCCGAGCGCCGGGCGCGGGCGACGCCCTGCTGCAGCGCCTGCAGCGCCGGCTCTACCGCCGCCAGCAACTCTTTCCCGGCGGCATTCAGGCGCACACCGCGCCCGCGCCGTTCAAACAGCGGGTAGCCCACCGCCTGCTCCAGCAGCTGAATTTGCTGACTGACCGCGCCATGCGTCAAATGCACCTGCTGCGCCGTGGCGCGCAAATTCTCCAACCTGGCGGCGATAGCAAAGGTCGGCAAGACATGCAGCGGGAGACGTTCATTCATCATTGGTTAACCAGGCTAGCCAAAAAGGCTATTTTTCATCGATTTTGGCCCGCAGGCAAATGTTCTATGTTTACCTCATCATCCCTGACGCTTTCGGAGCCGCCATGCACCCGCGTTTACAACAGGATCTTGCACAGTTTCCGCAGATCCTCGATCACACCCGCCAGTTGGCGGAAGATTTTCTGGCCGGGCTGCAGCAACGCTCAGTCTGCCCACCGCTCGCGCAACAGCAGCTGCAACCCGGTGACGATCGGCTGGCGGAAAACGGCGAAGGCGCCCTGGCGGCGCTGGATGACTTTTGGCAACGTTATCAGGCGGGCATTTCCGCCAGCGCCGGCCCGCGTTATTTTGGCTTCGTCACCGGCGGGGGCACGCCGGCGGCGGTCGCGGCAGACTGGCTGGTTAGCGTGACAGACCAAAATAGCCAACTCAGCCATGATACGATCGCCGCGGCGATCGAGCTGGCCGCGGTGACGCAGTTGAAATCCCTGCTGGGCCTGCCGGAAGCGTTCAGCGGCAGCCTGGTCAGCGGCGCCACCATGGCCAATTTCGCCGGGCTGGCCATTGGCCGGCAATGGCTGGGGCAACAGCACGGCGTGGATATCGCCCAACAGGGCCTGGCGGCGCTCGGCCCCGTCCGGGTGCTGGCGGCCAACCCGCATTCCAGCAGCGTGAAGGCGCTCAGCATGCTCGGCATCGGCCGCGACGCGCTGACGACCGTCGCCAGCCTGCCGGACTCAGAAGCCATGGATATGGCGGCGCTGGAGCGACAGCTCGCCGCCGGCGCAGGCCGTCCCACGCTGGTGCTGGCCAGCGCCGGCACGGTCAACACCGTCGCTTTCGACGATCTGCCGCGTCTGCTGGCGCTGCGGGAGCGCTACCCGTTCTGGCTGCATGTCGATGCGGCATTCGGCGGCGTGGCGGCCTGCTCGCCGCTATACGCCCCAAGGCTCGAGGGCTGGCAGCATGCCGATTCCATCACCGTCGATGCGCACAAATGGCTGAACGTGCCTTATGACAGCGCGATCCAATTTACCCGCCACCTGGATCTGCAGATGCAGGTATTTCAGAACCATTCGGCTTACCTGGAAGCGCCGACGCCGCGGCCGGACAACTATCTGCACCTGACGCCGGAAAATTCGCGCCGCTTCCGCGCCCTGCCGCTTTGGCTGACGCTGAAAGCCTATGGCCGCAGCGGCATACGGGATATCGTCGAGCGCAACGTCCGATTGGCGCAGGCGCTGGGCGCGGCGTTAGCGGCCGACGACGGCTTCCATCTGCTGGCGCCGGTGAATTTGAACGTGGTGTGCTTCGCGCTCAGTCACCCGCAGGGCGACAGCGAAGCGGCGCGCGATCGCTTTCTCGATCGCCTTAACCGGCACGGCGTGGTGCGTTGCACCCCAACGAGCTATCACCATCAGCCGGGGATCCGCGCCGCGCTGGTCAACTGGATGACAGAGGAACAGGACATCAGACTGGCGCTGGACTCGCTGCGCCATTGCCTGGCGGAAGCGGCCTAATGCACGCGGCGCATTACTCGCGTCGGAAGGCCTGCAATTGCCGTGCTTGCCGCCCGTCATCGCCGATGTTATCCGGCGATAGCCAGGCGGCAAACGCCGCGCGCCGCGCCGGCCATTCCCCGTCGACGATCGACAGCCAGTCGGTGTCGCGCGTGCGTCCTTTGACGACGACGGCCTGGCGGAACGTGCCTTCATAGCGGAACCCCAGGCGCTCGGCGGCCTGGCGTGAAGGCAGATTGAGGCTATCGCACTTCCATTCGCAACGCCGGTAACCAAGATCGTCGAACAGGTGCCGCAGCATCAGGAAGATCGCCTCGCTGCCCAGCGCACTGCGCTTCATCAGCGGCGACCAGTTGATGGTGCCCAGTTCGGCCACGCCGTTGGCGGGATCGATGCGCAAAAAAGCGCAGGTTCCTACCGCGCGCCCGTTCGCCCGATCGATCACCACCATCGTGTTTCTGTCTGCGCTGGACGCCTGCGCCTGGAGATAACGTTGGAAATCTGCGCGCGACTGCGGGCGTTCCCAAAACAGATAGGTCCAGTCGCGATCGTCCTCGGCGGTTTGATAAGCCTGATAAAGCTCATCCCCCCAGCGCTCGAGGTTAAGCGGTTCCAGGCGGCAAAACCGCCCTTGCAGTGGCGTGTGGCCGGGCATGCCTGCCGGCTGCCAATGAGGGAGGGCTTCACCTATCGGCTGCCCATACTGATTCCGTCTCACCGCGGCATCCTGTTTTTTGAAAGGTGGAGAGGCAAGTTAAAACCAACGCGGGCCAGAGACAACTCCGACCTGCCATTCCTCCCCGGGGATCGGGCAGCAGGATGATAGTTTAGAAAAATCACTCAATCACCGTTAAACATTCGCGAAAACTATTTCATGTGAAATAAATATCCAGATAACTCATTGTAAAACGGTGATTTATAGCAACAATTAAGCTACACATTCCAGCCAGAATGTTAACTTCTGTTTGTTGTTATGATAAAAAAAGGCGTGCTTATCATTTGCGCGAAAAGCAAAAAACACCGCAAAATAATGATTTTTATATGTAAAAATCCAAAGCATTCAGGGCGAGTGTTTTTTCACCGTTCAAGAAACACGCTAAAAGACCTCAAAAAAACGACACATGAATTTTTTTTAAGACTTTTCCTAGCAAACTAAAATTTTGTTTCGTGACATGATGAACAGATTCACGGCAAGCAATGCAGACAGGCTCGGGCGCCAAGCGCAAATCAGGCTCAACATGCCGAAGCTGGACGAACAGCAGATCGCCCTGACTTAAGCCAAACTTATAGATTCATGCAATTAATAAGTTTAGTATGAAAATATCATTGAGTGACGTCGTGTTTATTGATAGAACACTCGCTACACTGAATTATTGCTCCATTTTGCCTTTCGGCTTTTTAGGCTTTTTCTCATATTACCGCAGTAAAACGGATTTAAGTGGGGGTGCGATATGCCAACGATCATCATGGATTCATGTAGCTATACCAGATTGGGATTAACCGACTATCTGACTTCGCATGGCGTGAAGAAACGCCATATTAATGCCATCGAGGACATTGACAGCCTGCACGAAAAATGCAGCAAGTTGAATCCCAGCCTGGTGTTTATTAACGAGGACTGCTTCATCCACGAAGCGAACGCCACCGAGCGAATAAAACGGGTGATTTCACTGCACCCGGATACGTTATTCTTCATCTTCATGGCCATTACCAACGTACATTTCGACGATTATTTATATGTTCGCAAGAACGTCATCATATCGTCAAAATCCATCAAACCAGAGACTATGAATCAGCTACTTAGTCACTATCTCGAGAGAACGTCCCTACGGGCGGAGAAATCCTCTCTGGATCAAACGCCGGTAACGCTGAGCCAGACCGAATCGAACATGTTACGCATGTGGATGTCCGGTCAAGGCACCATCCAGATATCAGACCAGATGCAAATAAAGGCCAAAACGGTCTCTTCCCACAAAGGAAACATCAAGCGGAAAATAAAGACGCACAACAAGCAGATCATTTACCACGTTGTTCGTTTGACCGATACCTTGACCAGTGGAATATTTGTCAATAGCCGTTAAACCACAGAGAACGCCCCCACTCTGTTTTGCCAGCCGTTAAATACCTGGTGATAATGTCATCTGGATATCAGATGCTGGCGCCCTTAAAAGAATACCTGCTGCGTTATCCCCCGCTAGCGCAACGGGTATTTTTTTGTCATCGATAAAAAGAATCTTACCGCTATGAAATAATCTCAAAACGGACAATTTCATTAGCAAATTAATGAGATTAGCCGAAGTTACTGTCCATGCTCGCGACAGGGCTCCACAAACGTGCCGTCACGGCTGTCGATTTCATTAAAAAACCATACGCCCGCCGGGTAGTCGTCAAGAGAAACCAGATACATGGTGCCTTCGTTGAACACCTCTACGGCCAAAATGATGCCTTCACGCCGTGGGCCGCCGTCTGTTTTTACCGTCACTCGATCGTTAACCTGCATACCATTCCCCATTATTTGCGATTGCCGTCAGTGTATTACAAAACCGAGGGCGATGGACATCACCCTAGCCCTGCCGGCCTCTGCTATCAGCGTAGCAGCCGCCTGGATTTTCACTTTCTTAACGGTTTGGCCGCAGAATCTTAAGCCGGTCTCGCGTAGCCTGTCTTCAGGCGTTTCCCCCCCAGAGAAGCGCTCGCAAATGAAGAAGTAACAAGGAACTTTTGCCCGCAGACTTGCGGGCTTTTTTTCGCACCGCCGAATTTCAGACACAAAAAAACCCGCCGCAGCGGGTTTTTTTCAATCAGCGCCAGGCGCCAATTAGATAGCGGTAACGTTAGCCGCAGATGGACCTTTCGCACCGTTCTCGATAGAGAACTGTACGTTCTGGCCTTCAGCCAGGGTCTTGAAGCCTTGATCCTGGATAGCAGAGAAGTGTACGAATACGTCTTTGCTGCCGTCTGCTGGGGTGATGAAACCAAAACCTTTAGCTTCGTTGAACCACTTCACTTGACCTTTGATCATGTTAGACATGTCTAATTCCTTCAATAATAAATGTAAGCCGCCATGGGCGAGGTAGCCGGTCATCAGTTACTTATGGAGGCACTGGAAAGGAAATTCGTCAGAGAAGGGCTATCCGGGATAACGCTTTAAATTTGAACTACTTTACTCAAAATGTCGTGCATAAATAGGTCTGTACCACAGGCCGACATCATTAACTCACGAGCGCGCGGCAATAGCAACCTTTTTCGCCGCGATGGGGCGCTAATCTCGGCTAAACGCACAGGATTTGACCCCGTCTGCTGATGGAATCGCCGCCTGGCTCGCCCGTAACGCCCAAGACAAATGATAGTAATTCTCGTTCTGCTGTTTTATAGTTGCCTGACGAAATCATTCAGGGAGAGTCACCATGCCGAGATGGCTTACATTGCCGGCCGCCAGTGCCATTCTGCTGGCCTTTGCCGCTTGCAGCGCCCCGTTGGGCGCGCTGGAGCTGAATTATCATCCGCCTGAACCCAGTATCTCCCCCGCCCCCAAAACTGCGCCGGAGCCGGGGCCGGCCCCCAAAGCGGAAAAAACGCCGATTGCCTGGGCAGAGGCGAGAGATAAAAGCGGTTTTCGCGTCGATATCGAGTGCGATCATCCAGGCTGCAGCAAACCGCGCGCCAAACCTTATCCCGCGTATGAAGGCCCGGTGAAGAAAACCGATCGCCGCCGCCAGTCCGATCCTTATTCCACCAATCAGGATCCCGATTACAACATTCAGTTGGGCTATGAGTGGTAGCGGCGCTTTCGGAGTAATACCTATATCAGCCGCCTTTGCCGCTGCATAGAATAGCGTCAGTTCACCACTCCTCCTGGTGTTGAACACAACAAGCTGTGTTGCAAATCTTTATGCGCCTCCCTATAGGCGCTTTTTTTTTGCCTCGCCCTCACAGCGTCTTCCCGATTACAGATTGCTCTCATTGCCCCGCAGAGTGATCAATGTCACAAATACGCCTCCTTGCCATTCTTATTCGGAGGTAACGTTCATGGCCACAGGATCCCTTGCCCTCCTGGCCGTCTTGGCCGGCATTGCGGGCTTCGCCCTCTATAAGCATTTAAAATCTCAGAAAAAAAGCACACTCATCCGCCCGTACGATCGGTAACCGACAACGCGCTTTCACCGCGAAGGCCCGGCACAACGCACGCCGCGCCTTCGCGGGCTGTCATGATTTCATCACAAAATTGTCACACTATGGCCATATGATAATTCGCGTATATCCGCTCTGGCTTAACACCAAGGATTTCGCCCATGACCATAATTAAAGCTGCAAACCATCAGGAAGCAGAAAAACTCATCCGCGCCGGCACCGCCAAGAAAATCGAACTGGCCTACGATATCGACAGCGACGACTTCTTCCAGCTTGCCAGCCTGTGGTGCGATAAAGGCGCCAAGATCTCCAAAGGAAAAGACCACTTCATCGTCTCGTTGAAAGGGTTCCGCATCCCCCCTAACGATTGATGCCCTGCCGCCCATCGCGGCGGCTTCGCCCCTTCCTCGCAAAACCGCTCTATTCGACCACGCGCGCCTCATTCGATTTCGCTAAGCTAACAGCAGACTTTATTGCGGACGTTTCGCCCGATAGCCACGTCCGCCACGATGAGGAGAGTAACCATGTCAACAAATGCAGCGCTGCCCGGCACGATGAAAGCGATTGAAATCAGCCAGCCGGGCGCCCCCGAGGTTCTGGTCGTCGCTGAACGCCCGGTGCCGGTTCCGCAAGCGGGCCAACTTCTGGTGAAAATCGCCGCCGCCGGCGTTAACCGCCCCGACGTGCTGCAGCGCCAGGGGAACTATGCGCCGCCGCCCGGCGCCTCGGATATCCCCGGCCTGGAAATTGCCGGCGAAGTGGTGGCCACCGGGGAAGGCGTGACCTGCTTCGCGCTCGGCGATCGGGTTTGCGCCCTCATCGCCGGCGGCGGCTATGCCGAATACTGCACCGTGCATGAAAGCAATGCGCTGCCCGTTCCGGCGGGCCTGAGCCTGACCGAGGCCGCCGCGCTGCCGGAAACCTTCTTTACCGTCTGGGTCAACGTGTTCCAGCGCGGCCACCTCAAGGCCGGCGAGACCGTGTTGATCCATGGCGGCACCTCCGGCATCGGCACGGTCGCCACCATGCTGGCGAAGGCCTTCTGCGCTCAGGTGATCACCACCGTCGGCTCCGAAGAGAAACGACAGGCCAGCCTGGCGCTGGGCGCCGACGTGGCGATTAATTACCGCAGCGAAGACTTTGTCGCACGCACCAAAGACGCCACCAACGGTAAAGGCGCCGACGTTATCGTCGACCTGATCGCCGGCGATTATGTAGCCAAAAACTATCAGGCCGCGGCGATGGAAGGCCGCATCGTGCAAATCGGCACGCAAAACGGCGTGGTGAAAGAGCTCAATCTGATGCCGCTGCTGTTGAAACGCCTGACCCATACCGGTTCGACGCTGCGTTCGCGCAGCGTGGCGGACAAAGCGCAGATCGCCGCCGAGCTGCGCGAGAAGGTTTGGCCGCTGCTGGAGCGCGGCGTGCTGAAGCCGCAAATTTTTAAAACCTTCCCGCTTGAGCAGGCCGCCGCCGCGCATGCGCTGATGGAGTCCAGCGAGCACATCGGCAAGATCATGCTGACGTTCTGACCTCATTCCCCGCGGCCGGTGCTGCGGGGAAACCGATGCCACGCTCAGGGGATGATGCCGCGACGGCGGAACTCATCGAACAGCGAGAAAAACATGGCTTCGGTTTCGACGAACTGATGGAAACCGAAGCGCCGCGCCTTGCTGCCGTCCGCGAACATGTCATAGTCCCAGGAAAAGACGAAATCGGCGAAGCGCCAGCCGGCCACCGCGCGATAGTCCGGTTCAGCCAATTGGTGCCGCTGCACCAGCTCGCGCCACAGCGGCGCTTTGTCCGCCATCATGCTCTCCAGCGGCATCGGCAGCGGCGGCGCACATTCCAGCCCAAAGTAAGCGGCGATTTTCGGCCACATCTCGCTCCAGCGAAACAGATCGCCGTTGTTGATATTAAATGCCTGATTGGCCGCCGCCGGCTCGGTCGCCGCCCACAGCGTGGCGCGCGCCAACAGCCCGGCGTCGGTCATTTCCAGCAGGCTGTGGTAAGCGCCCGGTTTACCGGGGAAGCGCAGCGGCAACCCGAGCGCTTTGCTGATCGACGCGTAAACCGCGATGCTTAACGCCAGATTCATCGGATTGCCGAGGGAGAAGCCCCCCACCACGCTCGGGCGAATGGCGCTCCAGCGCCAGCGCTTGCCGGCCTGCCGCTGCGCCAGATACTGTTGCTGCGCCACGTTAAACTCCGGCGGCATATGCCCGGCGTCGCTTTCGCGCGCCGGCGTTTTAAACGGCCCCAAATGCGCGCCATACACCTTATAGCCCTGCATCAGACTGATGTGCTCCAACGCCGGTGCGGCCGGCTCCAGCCCCTCGACAACGTGTTGCAACATCTGCAGGTTCGGCGCCACCAGCCCCGCCCAGTCCGGCGCATCCTGATAGGCGGCATAGAAAACGTGGCTAATCGCGCTCAGCGGCCGCAGCGCGTCGCGCGTCGCCGCCGCATCCAGCAGATCAACCTGCAGGTGGCGCCCCCCCGGCGCCGGTTGCCCACCCCGGCGCGAGACGCCCACCACTTGCCAGCCCTGGCCGGTCAGCTCCTCAATCAATCGGCGCCCAATCACGCCATTGGCGCCGATCACCAATGCCTGTCGCTTTGCATTCATCTTGCCACTCCTCGGGTTGTCGATGCCCTGAGTGTTATTGATTAGCGATGCTTGCGGTAGAGCCGAATTAGCACTAACACTTATAAGAAAAATCTATAGGCAAGATCGACATGGATAAGCTGAACGCAATGAAAACCTTTATGCGGGTGGCGGAACTGGGCAGCCTGTCGGCCGCCGCTCGCGATCTGCGTTTGACGCAGCCGGCGGTCAGTCAGCAAATCGCTGCCCTGGAGCAGCGACTGGGAGCCCAGTTGCTGTTTCGCAGCACCCGGGCGGTCACCCTGACCGATGCCGGCAGCGGTTATTATCAGCGCCTCAAACCGATTCTGGCGGCGGTCGACGAAGCGGAAGAAGCGTTGCACGGCCAGCGCCACCAGTTGCAGGGCAATCTGCGCATTCACGCCCCGACCGGGTTCGGGCAGTTGCACGTCACACCGCTGGCCATCGCTTTCCAGCAGCGCCATCCGAACCTCGCCATTGAGCTGCTGCTGGACGATCGCCTCGCCGACGTGATCGGCGAAGGCATCGACGTGGCGCTGCGTTTCGGTGAACTGCATGCGCCCGGCATGGTGGCGAAACGTTTGGGCGAGCTGCAACGCCTGCTGGTGGCGTCACCGGCCTATCTGGCCAGGCATGGCACGCCGCGTTCCCCGGCGGAGTTGGCGAAACATGCGCACATTCGTTACAGCGGCCTGAACGACGGCGATACGCTCACCCTGTTCGGCCCGCACGGCCCCGAGACGGTTGCTCTGCGGCCCACGTTCCGCGCCAACAATACGCTATCGCTGCTGGCCGCCATTGATGCTGGGGCCGGCATCGGCGGCGCTCAACGGCCTTTAATCGCCGAACAGCTGGCGACAGGGGCGCTGGTGCCCGTTTTACCGGAATACCGCTACCCGCCTATGGCGCTGCACGCGGTCTATCCCGCCTTGCGTTTTATTCCGGAGAAAGTGCGCGCCTGGGTGGCGCATCTGCAGCAGGCGTTGACGACGATCGAAGGGATCAGCGGAGTGAATGCCCCCGGCCAGACGCCGGGAGCCTAATCATTATTTGAACAGTTTACCGACCATGTCGCCCAGCTCGTTGCTGTCTTGCTGCACTTCACCGTTTGGCGAGGCGGCATCGGTGACCGTTGGCAAGAACTGTGCAATGGTGCTGGACGCCTGAGCCGGATCGATACCCAGCTTTTCAGCCAGTTGGTTGATGGCGTCGCTACCCAACGCCTGCTGTACGTGATCGCCGGTAATCGGCTGATTTTCGCCATTGCCGAGCCAGGAACCGACGATATCGCCGAACTGCCCCTGACGGAATTTGTCCAAAATGGCCTGCAGGCCGCCTTGTTGCTCGACCCACTGCATAATGGCGATGTAGTCGATGCCTTTGCCGTTGGCGCCGCCGCCCAGAATGTTACCCAATACGCTATCGAACAGACCCATGATATTCCCCTTTCAGCGAGTGCGGACTGCGCCGCGCCGCCGGATTGATTTCACGAAAAAGGGCCGCCGCGGCGACCCTGTTGAGCAATGGCTGCTTAGCCTTTGATCTTCCTGTAGACAAAAAGCACCACCAGGGCGCCGATTACTGCCACCACAAAGCTGCCCAGGTTAAAACCGTCAACGCGGCCCATACCGAAGAAGGTGCTGATATAGCCGCCGACTACGGCGCCCACGACCCCCAATATAACGGTCACAATAAAGCCGCCGCCGTCTTTGCCCGGCATAATCCACTTGGCCAGGATACCGGCGATTAAACCAAAAATGATCCAGGAAATGATGCCCATCTTTACTCTCCCTATTACCTTTTGCCTAACAGAAATCCTATTACCAGGCCCACGACGGCGCCGGCGCCTATCCCCGCCCAAGGGTTATCCTTGATGCAGGCACATGATTGCTCGAGCGCTGCCTTTACGCCGCTGCGCACTTCGCAGGCGGTGGTTTTCACGTAGTCGCTCGGTTGCTCAACACCGTTTAGATCGTCATTTTCATATGACATGTCAAATCCTTACAGACCAACCCTCTGAGAATCTCGTCACATGTTTCGCGCCAGGCGCCGTCCGCTCCGCGATCTTGCTCTGGGCAACCTGCCCGCTGCCGCTCAATGCAGAGGCGTACGGCGACAAACGCATAACTTCACACTATGACTATAGTAAAAAATCAGCGGTTTACCCATTTCCGTCCGTCTGAATTTCACCGTACAAAAAACGATCTGATTTCATCCTGCTGTCATCTCGCGAGGCTAAACTTTAAACAAATCCTCCTGGAGGAAACGCCGATGTTCAATGCCCCTTTTGTCCTGATTCTCGCGCTACTGTACGCACTGGCCGCCGTTTGGGACGGTTCCGCCGCGTTATTGTTTCATTAAGGTTACATAGCAGTTGTCACTTTTGCGATGCGCTTAATTGTGTCTTTATTTTTCAATTTCGCCAGTCGTTTGAAATAGCGGAAAATATCTGCCATTCCCTCGGTAAAAATCCTATCTCTCCCCGTTTTTCGCCTGCGCTTAACTAAAGCGTAAAAAAAGCATTAATGGAAAATCCTATTTAGCTCAGAATGTTCTACCATTCGCCCTATGAAAATTTGGGTTAAGGTCCCATTGAAAAAGACAAGGAATCACAGGAAAAATGCTTTCTAACCAACGCTTTGAGCGCGAATTCTTGCGCCCTCGTTATTGGTTGCTGTGGATAGGGCTGGGAATACTCTATCTCTTGGTATTACTGCCCTACCCGCTCATTTATCGACTCGGACACGGCCTTGGCAGAATAGCCATGCGCCTGATGAAACGCCGGGTAAAAATAGCGCGCCGCAATTTAGAGCTCTGCTTCCCCGCAATGCCCGCCGCCGAGCGCGAGGCGCTGATCGTCAAAAATTTTGAGTCCGTCGGTATGGGCCTGTTCGAAGTCGGCATGGCCTGGTTCTGGCCCGACTGGCGCATCGCCCGCTGGTTCAAGGTGAGCGGCATGGAAAACATGCGGCTGGCGCGTCAGGGCGGCAAAGGCGTTCTGCTGATCGGTCTGCATTTTCTGACGCTGGAACTGGGCGCGCGCATTTTCGGCATGCAAAACCCCGGCATCGGCGTGCATCGCCCGCACAACAACAGGCTGATGGAGTGGGTACAAACCCGCGGCCGGCTGCGCTCGAATAAATTCATGCTCGACCGTAAAGATATCAAAGGCATGATCCGCAACCTGAAACAGGGCGAAATCCTGTGGTACGCGCCGGATCACGATTATGGGCCGCAAAGCAGCGTGTTCGCGCCGCTCTTCGCCGTGGAAAACGCCGCCACGACCACCGGAACCTTTATCCTGGCGCGCATGGGACGGCCGTCGATCGTGCCTTTCGTGCCGCGCCGCCTGCCAGATGCTCAGGGCTATGAGCTGATCGTGCAGCCGCCGTTGACGGACTTCCCGCTGGATGATGAAACGCGCGCGGCGGCCAAGATGAACCGCGTGGTGGAAGAACAGGTGCTGCTGGCCCCCGATCAGTACATGTGGCTGCACCGCCGCTTTAAAACCCGCCCAGCCGGCGAGCCGTCGCTGTATTGACCGCCCTTGCGCCTTCGCCCGTCATGCCGGCGGCGAAGGCGCACTCACCTCGCACAAGCATTCTGCGCCAGGGGAACTACACTAATAAGTCACCGACGGCAATTATTGCCGCCAGCAACCATTTCTTCCTGCCCGAGGGCCGGTCGTTGCCTGTCGAGCCACAACCGAGGTCAATGTCATGCTGGTACAACCCTATCTGTTTTTCAGCGGTAACTGTGAGCAAGCGATTAACTTCTACGAACAGCAGTTGAATGCCAAAATTGAAATGGTCATGCGCTATAAAGACATGCCCGAAGAAGCCCGGCAAGACGGGCCGCAGGACGTCAATCCGGAGGCGATCATGCATGCGCGCCTGCTGATCGGCGACGGCGTACTGATGGCCTCCGACGGCTGCCCGCAAGATGACGGCGGCGGCGCTTCTCATAAAGGCTTCTCGCTGTCGCTGAACCCCAGCGATGCGGAACAAGGACGCAAACTGTTCGACAATCTGGCGCAGGGCGGCCAGGTGACGATGCCTTACCAAGCCACCTTCTGGGCCAAAGGCTTTGGCATGCTGACCGACAAATTCGGCGTCAACTGGATGATCAACGTCGAATAACCCGTCATGGCGCCGCTAGCCATAGCGGTGCCAGTCATACGCCGCCTTGGCGAACAGCACGAACAGCAGCGCCAACAGCGCCAATCCCAACCGCCAATAGGGCGACCGGCGCCGCCGCCAGGCGAAGTACATCATCACCGCCAGCGTCCCCAGCGTAAGGGGGTAATACACCGCCAGCGTCAGTAAAGTGATTATGATGTAATCCGACATGGCTCTTTCACTCCGCAGTGTCCACCCCGCCGCTGATACGGGGTGCAAACGCCCTTTCTCGCTATCGCCACGTTAGGGGCTAGAGGTCTGGCGCATTTATGCATAAAATATAAGATTGCTCTTAACTCAAATTGAATAGTAATCAAACAACAAGGGTGACATGACTCAGCAGCAACCCATACAGGATGCCGTGCCGGCGCGCAGCGTTAAAAGCTCCCCATTATTATTTCAGGCCGGCGTGTTTGTCATCATCGTTGCCGCCACGCTGATCCTCTTTAACAGCTGGCAAATCTGGAACGCGCATCAGCGCGATCTGCGCAGCGCCGAGCATGAGTCCGCCAACCTCGCCCGCTCGCTGGCGCAGCATGCCGACGATACTTTCATGCAGGTGGACGGCAACCTGCTCGATCTGAACGAACGTCTCCAGACCGACGGGCTGGGCCCAGCGCAGCTGACGCGACTGCAGCGCGTCATGCAGACGCAGGTCGGCAACCTGCCGCAGCTGCACGGGCTGTTTCTCTACGATGCGCGCGGGCGCTGGCTGGCGACCTCCTCGGGCAAATTCATCAAGAACGCCAACAACGCCGATCGCGATTACTTCAAATACCATCAAAACCGCGACGGCGGCGGCCTGTACATCGGCAAGGTGGTCCGCAGCCGCACCACCGGCGATCTGATCATTCCCGTTTCGCGGCGATTCAACAACCCGGACGGCAGCTTTGGCGGCGTGGTGCTGGCGACGCTGTACGTCGATTATTTCCGCCAGTTTTACGACAGCTTCGCCCTCAATACCGACGCCTCACTGAACCTGCTGCTGGCGGACGGCACTATCCTTTACCGCCGCCCTTACTCGGCGGCGTCGATCGGTAAAAACATCGCCAAGGGCGTGCTGTTCAGCGAAATTTTGCCGCATTCGGAATTCGGCAACGCCACCATCACCTCGCTGTACGACAAAGTGGAGCGCATCTACGGCTATTCGCGGGTCAACCGCTTTCCGCTGGTGATCGCCGCCGGGTTGTCGAAACGCGACGCGCTGGCGGACTGGCGCACCGACGCCGGTCTGTTCGCCGCGGGCGGCCTCTCGCTGCTGATGATCCTGTTGGCGATGGGCATGGTGCTACTGCGGCAAATCAAGCACAGCATGCAAACCGAAGCCGAGCTGATGCGCACCCGCGATCAGTTGACCAGCATCAACCAAATGCTCGAAGAGCTGGCGCTGCTGGACGGCCTGACCGGGCTGGCCAACCGCCGCCAGTTTGATATCGCGCTGAAGAACGAGCTGGCGCGGGCTTCGCGCAACTACCGCAGCGTGGCGCTGCTGATGCTGGATATCGACTATTTCAAACAGTACAACGACAGCTACGGCCACGTCGCCGGTGACCAGTGCCTGCAGCAGATCGGCCAAACGCTCAAAGGGTTGGCCTGCCGCAGCAACGACGTCCTGGCGCGCTACGGCGGCGAAGAGATGGGGATTATCCTGCCGGATACCGACGTGCAAGGCGCACTGATTTTCGCCGAGCGCGTTATCAACGCGGTGCGCGATCTGAAAATTCCGCATCAGGGCAACCCGCACGGCATCGTTACCATCAGCATCGGCATCTGCGCCAAAGTGCCGCATATGTATAACGATACGCCGATCAGCTTTATCAATGAGGCGGACAGTGCGTTGTATCAGGCCAAGAAAAAAGGCAAAAACTGCATTTACGGCGCTTAACTAATAATCGGGCCACCAAAATTTGGCGGCCCGATTTATTCGCCAGAAAAATGAAGTAGTTCCCTCGCGAAACATTATTTCACCGGTTTACCCTGCACTCTGAATAAAATAACGGAAATAATAAGCAGTATATTTATTTTCATTACAATTCAATAGGATAAAATACGCCATTCAGCAGGCAATTTGTGCCTTTTTTGATTATTCGTGCCTATACCTCGCCTCGTTTATACCTCGTTTACTTTTCATTGGCATTGCCGGTGATACCCTTATCAGGATTATTCTATCTATCAGGAAGCCATCGCACGCTTCGGCGCATTGCGCCCTGCTGATACAACCATAATAGAACCCACAAATTTCACGTTGCCATTGGGCGGCCTGCTGACGCCGCTCCAGCCAGCCACTGCGCAAGCCAGTGCAGCCAATCACGCGGCAACCTGAGAGGCAGGAATAAAGCGATATAGATTTGCAAGGAGATCTCATGCCTACTGGCGATATTATGCACGAACAGGCCGTCCTGACGCTGCCGTTACGACAATGGGCGGCAGCGGAAGCATCCAGCACGGTCAGCGAACTGGAACAGGGCAAGGTGCTGTTTCTGCCCGAACTGGCCTTCACCCTGTCTGAACAGGAAATGCCGCTGCTGGATCCGACATTGGTCGACCCGAAGCGCAAAAACATCAGCTACCAACCGCTGTCCGGCAAGCTGAGCGGCGTCGCCGTCGCGGAACGCCGGCAGCAGGTTCAGCAATTGCTGGAACGCTATTACCAATCCTGCCGCCAGTTGATCGCCGGGCTGTTGCCCGAATATCAGGAGGCGCTGCACCACCCGACCGGCAGCCTGCGTTTACATCCGGTTTCCGCCTGGCGGGCGGCCAGTTCCTGGCGCAAAGACGACAGCCGGCTGCACGTTGACGCCTTCCCGTCACGCCCGAACTACGGCGAACGCATTCTGCGCATTTTCACCAACATCAACCCGCACGGCGAGCATCGCCAATGGCGGGTCGGCGAGCCGTTCCCTGAGCTGGCGGCACGCTTTATGCCGCGTCTCGCTCGCTACTCCGCCTTCGGCAGTTGGCTGCAGCACCAGGTGCGCATCACCAAAACCCGCCGCAGCCATTATGACCACCTGATGCTGCAGTTGCATGACGCCATGAAGGCCGACGGCGATTATCAGCAACGGGGGCCGCAGCTGGCGCTGACGTTCCCGCCGGGCAGCAGCTGGATTTGCTTCTCTGATCAAACGCCGCATGCCGCGATGGGCGGCCAGTTTATGCTGGAACAGACCTTCCTGCTGCCGGTGAATAAGATGCAGGATCCGCAGCGTTCACCGCTGAAAGTGCTTGAACAGCTGCGCGGTCAGCCGCTGATCTGAATGATTTGCCGCCGCCGGGGGCCGGCGGCGGCAAACGCGCATCACGCTTCGAAGTCCCCCTGTTGGCGCGCCACCAGCGTCAGAATGCTGTACAGCGCCACCGGCTGCTGTTGCTGATTCAACACCTGCACATCCCACACCACCACGCCGTGCGGGCGATCTTCGGCGATTTTCTGCGGCTTGCGGATTTTCTTTTTGCAGGTCAACCGCACCTGAATGGTATCGCCGATCTTCACCGGCTCGATAAAGCGCAAATTTTCCATGCCGTAGTTGGCGATCACCGGCCCGACGGCGGCGTCGACAAACAGCCCAGCCGCGGCGGACACCACAAAGTAACCGTGCGCCACCCGCTCGCCGAACAGCGAGTCGGCGGCGCCGATCTTGTCCATATGCGCGTAGAAATGGTCGCCGCTCAGGCAGGCGAAGTTGACGATATCCGCTTCGGTCACGGTGCGGCGCGCGGTCAACAGGCTATCGCCCAGCTGCAGCTGCTCAAAGTATTTCCGGAACGGATGCACCGGATGCTCGGCGACCGGCGCGCCGCGCACCCATTCGCCGCCGATGGCCGCCAGCATCGCCGGGCTGCCCTGGATCGCCGTGCGCTGCATATAGTGTTTCACCGCGCGCAGCCCGCCCAGCTCTTCACCGCCGCCGGCGCGCCCCGGGCCGCCGTGCACCAGCATCGGCAGCGGCGAACCGTGGCCGGTGGACTCCGCCGCCGCCCGCTCATCCAAAATCAACATGCGGCCGTGGGCGCAGGCCGCCGCGCGAATGAAGCGCGTGGCCAATGCCGGATCGGCGGTCACCAGCGAGCCCGCCAGGCTGCCCTGCCCCAGCAACGCCAGCGCGATCGCCTGTTCGGTATCCGCATACGGCATCAGCGTCGCCACCGGGCCGAAGGCCTCGGTGCCGTGCACCGCCTGATGGGTGAACGGATCGGCGCAATATAACAGGGTCGGCGGATAAAACGCCCCGCCGCACGCGCCGTCGCCCAGCACCTCCAGCTTATCCAGCGCCGCGCCACAGAGCGGTTCGCAGCCGTTGCGCAGCAGGAACTCCACCTTGCTTTGCACATCATCACGCTGCTCGTGGCTGACCAACGCCCCCATGCGCACCTGCTCCAGCTGCGGGTCGCCCACCGTCACCCCCGCCAGGCGCTGCAGCAAGGCCTGACGCACCGCCGCCACCTGCGCCGCCGGCACGATGATGCGGCGGATCGCGGTGCATTTCTGCCCCGCCTTGGCGGTCATTTCACGGCACACTTCTTTGATGAACAGCGCAAACTCCGGCATTTCCGGCGTCACGTCTTCTGCCAGCACGCAGCAGTTGAGCGAATCCGCCTCCATGGTGAACGCGATCGATTTCTCCAGCAGGCGCGGGTGTGCCCGCAGCCGCTGCCCGGTCTGCGCCGAACCGGTGAAAGTCACCGCATCCTGGTAATCCAGGTGCGCAAACATGTCGCCGACGCCGCCGCAAACCAGCTGCAGCGCCCCTTCCGGCACCAGGCCGCTATCGACGATCAGCCTGACCATCGCCTGCGTCAGCTGCGCGGTGGCGGTTGCCGGCTTGATGATGGCCGGCATGCCCGCCAGCCAGGTCGGCGCCAGTTTCTCCAGCATGCCCCAGCACGGGAAGTTGAAGGCGTTGATGTGCAGCGCCACGCCGGGGCGTGAAGTGAGCACGTGGCGGGCGGCGAACTGCGCCTGTTTCGACAATGGGATCAGCTCGTCTTCCGGCCACAGGGTATCGTCCGGCAGATCGCGGCCGGCCATGCCGGCATAGGCGAACAGCGTGGCGATGCCGCCCTCGATATCGACCCAGCCGTCGCTGCGCGTCGCCCCGGTTTGATAGGAAATCTGATACAGCGCCTCTTTATGCGCCAGCAGGTGTTTGGCTACCGCTTTCAGCATCTGGGCGCGCTGCTGGAACGTCATGTGCGCCAGCGCCGGGCCGCCGCGGCTGCGGGCATAGTCCAGACTCGCCGCCAACGGCAGGCCGTCAGAGCAGACCTGGTACAGCGCTTCGCCGGTCACCGCGTGGCGGATTTCGCGCGCCTCTCCCTGCCCGTACACCCAGGCGCCAGAAAGATAACTGTGTAACTGCTGCATGTGCCCTCCGAAATTCATAAATTTTCACCATACAGCTTAATTACGTATCATATAAATGCCAGTCGAGGCCAAATCAAATTTTAACAAAAAGAGAACAAAAGGCGTTTTCAGACCGCTTAACCTGCCATAAACAAGTAATTAATCACTTTATTTATCAAATAAAATCAAATAAATAACAAAACCAATTATGAGTAACCTCGCAAAACCACATTAATTACGTTTGATCTTTTTGTTATCAGTTTGTAGCCTTATGGTTAGTTAAAGTGATTCACATTTTTATGTTTAATGTGAAAAACACGAATCACCAAGAGGCAAGCATGACAACTGACGCACAGTATCAGCAGCATTTCGACGACAAGATCGCGGCGGATATCGCCATTGAGGCCAAAGACTGGATGCCGGACGCCTACCGTCAGAACCTGATTCGGCAGATTGGCCAACACGCCCACTCGGAAGTCATCGGCATGCTGCCGGAAGCCAACTGGCTGACGCGCGCCCCCACGCTGCGCCGCAAAGCGGTGCTGCTGGCCAAAGTGCAAGATGAGGCCGGCCACGGCCTGTACCTCTACAGCGCCGCCGAAACCCTCGGCTGTTCGCGCCAGGACATCTACCAAAAGATGCTCGACGGCAAGATGAAGTACTCCTCTATCTTCAATTACCCCACGCTCAACTGGGCGGATATCGGCGTGATCGGCTGGCTGGTCGACGGCGCCGCCATCGTCAACCAGGTGGCGCTGTGCCGCGCGTCCTACGGCCCCTATGCGCGGGCGATGGTGAAGATCTGCAAAGAGGAAAGCTTCCATCAGCGCCAGGGCTACGAGGCGGTAATGGCGATGGCCAACGGCAGCGACACGCAGCGCGCCATGCTGCAGGACGCCATCGATCGCTTCTGGTGGCCGGTGCTGATGATGTTCGGCCCGAGCGACGCCGACTCCCCCCACAGCGCCCAGAGCATGGCGTGGAAGATCAAACGCCACAGCAACGATGAGCTGCGGCAGAAGTTCGTCGACAACACCGTGCCGCAGCTTGAAGCGCTCGGCATGACGGCGCCGGATCCGGAGCTGCGCTGGGACGCCGCCGCCGGCCACTATCGCTTCGGCGAAATCGACTGGAGCGAGCTGCATGAGGTGATCAAAGGGCGCGGCCAATGCAACCACGAACGCCTGCAGGCCAAACGCCGAGCCTGGGAAGACGGCGCCTGGGTGCGCGACGGCGCCATGGCCCACGCCGCGAAAAACGCCGCCTCCGCCGCATAGCCAACATAAGGAACCGAGATCATGAGCCACGTTGAATGGCCGCTGTATGAAGTGTTTATCCGCAGCAAACAAGGGCTGGCGCATCGCCACGTCGGCAGCCTGCACGCCGCCGACGACCAAATGGCGCTGGAAAACGCCCGCGACGCCTACACGCGCCGCAACGAAGGTTGCTCGATCTGGGTGGTGCAGTCGCGCCATCTGATCGCCTCGCAGCCGGAAGATCGCGGCGCGTTCTTCGATCCGTCCGAAGACAAGATCTACCGTCATCCGACGTTTTACACCATTCCCGACGGCATCAAGAACATGTAGAGGCGACCATGACGGTTAACGATCCGCGCATCAGCTATTTACTCCGCCAGGGCGACACGCCACTGATCCTCGCCCAGCGCCTGTGCGCCTGGTGCGGCCACGCGCCCGAGCTGGAAATCGATCTGGCGCTGGCCAACATCGGGCTCGATCTGCTCGGCCAGGCGCGCAACTTCCTGGGCTACGCCGCCGAACTGGCCGGCCCGTCCTGCAGCGAAGACAGCCTGGCCTTCGGGCGCGACGAGCGCCAGTTTCATAACCTGCTGTTGGCGGAGCAGCCGAACGGCGGTTTCAACGACACGCTGGTGCGTCAGTTCCTGCTCGATGCCTACCACGTACAGCTGCACCAGGCGCTGAGCCGCAGCCGCGACGCGCAGATCGCCGCCATCGCCGCCAAGTCGTTGAAGGAGGCCGATTACCACCTGCGCTTTAGCCACGGCTGGATGATCCGCCTTGGCGACGGCAACGACGTCAGCCACCGCAAGATCCAGCAATCACTGGATAACCTGTGGCGCTTCACCGCCGAGCTGTTCCACGCCGACGCGCTGGAGCTGGAACTGGCGGAACAAGGCATCGCCGTCGATCCGCGCGAACTGCAGGCCCCCTGGCAAGCGCAGGTGGAAGAGACGCTGCGCCAGGCGACGCTGGCGCTGCCTGCCGAGCAGGCGTTCCGGCACGGCGGCAAGCAAGGCCGGCACAGCGAACACCTCGGCCCGCTGCTGGCGGAGATGCAGTTCCTGCAGCGCGCCTATCCAAACGGGCAATGGTAGGAGGCCGCGATGAACGTCACCCGTTTGCAACCCGCCGAAATTCCGCAGATTTGGCACTGCCTGCAGCAGATCAGCGATCCCGAACTGCCGGTGCTGTCGATCACCGATTTGGGCATGGTGCGCGACGTGGCGCGCGACGGCGCGGGCTGGCGCGTGACCTTCACTCCAACCTATTCCGGCTGCCCGGCCACCGAATTTCTGCTCAACGCCATCGAGCAGCGGCTGGCGGCCGCCGGCTTCAGCCCGGTGCAGGTGGACATTCGCCTCAGCCCGGCCTGGACCACCGACTGGATGAACGCCGACGCCCGCGAACGGCTGCGGCAATACGGCGTAGCGCCCCCGCAGGGCCACACCTGCGATCGGCCACACGCCCACGGCCCGGTAGCCTGCCCGCGCTGCGGCAGCACCCACAGCGAGAAGATCAGCGAGTTCGGCTCCACCGCCTGTAAAGCGCTGTACCGCTGCTGCGACTGCCGGGAACCGTTCGATTATTTCAAATGCATATAGGAGCGCTGACACCATGACGGTCTTTCATCGCCTGAACGTCGCCGCCATCGAGCGCGAAACGCCGGACGCCGTAGCCATCACCCTGCGGGTGCCCGAAGAGCTGCAAAACCAATACCGCTATACCCCCGGCCAGCACCTGACGCTCAAGGCGTTGGTCAACGGCGAAGAGTTGCGGCGTTGCTATTCCATCTGCAGTTCACCGCAGGAAGGCCTGCTGCAGATCGGCGTGAAGGCGATTGATCAGGGGCGCTTCTCCGGCTTCGTCAACCGCATGCT
This sequence comes from Serratia sp. MF1(2023), assembly GCF_030954545.1. Classification (NCBI taxonomy): domain Bacteria; kingdom Pseudomonadati; phylum Pseudomonadota; class Gammaproteobacteria; order Enterobacterales; family Yersiniaceae; genus Serratia; species Serratia sp. MF1(2023). The sequence continues at coordinate 54,101 of NZ_JAVHUX010000003.1, forward strand.
GAAAGTCGGCGACGCGCTGGAGGTGATGGTGCCGCAGGGGCGCTTCGGCTACCAGCCGCAGGCAGAGCGCCACGGCAACTACCTGGCGATCGCCGCCGGCTCCGGCATCACGCCGATGCTGTCGATCATCAAGGCGACGCTGCTGCTCGAACCGGGCAGCAGCTTCACCCTGATCTACGGCAACCGCAACAGCCGTTCGATGATGTTCAAAGAGGCGCTGTCGGATCTGAAAAACCGCTACCCGCAGCGTTTTCAGCCGCTGTACCTGTTCAGCCAGGAAAGTCTCGACAGCCCGTTGCTCAGCGGCCGTATCGACCGCGAACGCCTCGCGGCGATCGGCGGCGCGCTGCTGAATTTCCGCGACTATGACCACGCCTTTATCTGCGGGCCGGAATCGATGATGGACGACGCGCAAACCGTGCTGGAACAGGCCGGCGTACCGGCCAATCACATCCACAGCGAGCGCTTCAACACCAGCGGCTTGGCCGCCCGCCCGCGCCACAGCGGCGATCGCAACGCCACCCGGGTGGCAATCCTGCTCGACGGCCGCCGGTTGGATATCGAGATCGGCGAACAGGACGACAGCATTCTCGACGCCGCGCTGCGCCAGGGCGCCGATCTGCCCTACGCCTGCAAAGGCGGCGTCTGCGCCACCTGCAAATGCCGTCTGAAGGCCGGCAAGGTGGAGATGGGCGTCAACTATAGCCTGGAGCCGGATCAGCTGGCTGCGGGCTACGTATTGAGCTGCCAGTCGTGGCCGAAAGGCGACGGCGTGGTATTGGACTTCGACGTCTAGGAGCCGCGATGGACACCCCCTTTATTTTGCATCAGCAGCAGCACCGCGTGGTCACGCTGACGCTGCATCGCCCGGAGGCGCGCAACGCCCTGAGCACGCCGTGCCTGGAACAGCTGGTTGCACGGCTGGAGCAGGCCGACGCCGACAGCGGCGTGGGCGCCGTGGTGATCGCCGGTGCGGCGCGCTTCTTCGCCGCCGGCGCCGATCTGCGCGAATTGCAACAGCAGGATCTGCCGGCCGCGCTGGCGGATCGCCGTCCGCAGCTGTGGCAGCGTCTGGCGCAGTTCAGCAAGCCGCTGCTGGCGGCGGTGAATGGTTATGCCCTGGGCGCCGGCTGCGAGCTGGCGCTGGCCTGCGACATCGTCATCGGCGGCGAAAGCGCCCGCTTCGGCCTGCCGGAGATCACCCTCGGCCTGATGCCGGGCGCCGGGGGCACTCAGCGCCTGATCCGCTGCGTCGGCAAGTCGCGCGCCAGCCAGATGGTGCTGACCGGCGAGCCCATCGACGCCCGCACCGCGCTGCAGGCCGGTCTTATCAGCGAAGTGTGCGTCGATGCCCTGACGCTGGAACGCACGCAGCAGATTGCCGATCGCATCAGCCGTCAGGCGCCGCTGGCGCTGCGCGCCGCCAAACAGGCGCTGAAACAGGCCGAGGAAATCGGCCTCAGCCAGGGGCTGACGATGGAGCGTCAGCAGTTCGTCACCCTGGCCGCCACCGACGATCGCCGCGAAGGCATCGCCGCCTTTTTCGAAAAACGTACGCCAAACTATCAGGGGCGCTGATTTATGGATAACGCATTGATTCTCAGCCATCTCGACGCCGGGGTGTTGACGCTGACCCTCAACCGGCCGGATCGGCTCAACAGCTTTAACGATGAGATGCATCGCCAGCTGAGCGAAGCGCTGACGCAAGCCGAGCGCGACGACAGCGTGCGCTGCCTGCTGATCGCCGGCGCCGGGCGCGGTTTCTGCGCCGGGCAGGATCTCAACGATCGCAACGTCAGCGCCGATCAACAGGCGCCGGATCTCGGCCTGTCGGTCGAACGTTTCTACAACCCCCTGATCCGTCGCCTGACCGCCCTGCCGAAGCCGGTGGTGTGCGCGGTCAACGGCGTGGCGGCCGGCGCCGGCGCCGCGCTGGCCCTGGCGTGCGATATCGTCATCGCCGCCGACAACGCCAGCTTCATTCAGTCGTTCTGCCGTCTGGGGCTGGTGCCTGACTCCGGCGGCAGCTGGTTCCTGCCGCGGCTGGCCGGCCACGCCCGCGCGATGGGGATGGCCATGCTGGGTGACAAAATCAGCGCCCAACAGGCGCTGGCGTGGGGCATGATCTGGCAGGTGGTGCCGGCGGATGAATTGGCCGACCACACGCAAACGCTGGCGCGCCATCTGGCTACCCAGCCGACCTACGGCCTGGGGCTGATCAAAAAAGCCCTCTACAGCTCGGCCACCAACAGCCTCGATCAGCAGCTCGATCTGGAGCGCGATCTGCAACGCCTGGGCGGCCGCAGCGACGACTATCGCGAAGGCGTCAGCGCGTTCTTTGCCAAACGCACGCCCAACTTCAGCGGGAAATAGCCATGAATGCGCCCCTTCTTAACGGCCAGGTGGCGGTGATCGGCGCCGGCACCATGGGCATCGGCATCGCCCAGGTGGCCGCCGCCGCCGGCCACCCGGTGCGGCTGTTCGATATCGCGCCCGCCGCCGCCCAGCGCGCGATCGACGATCTCGCTCGCCGCCTGCGCCAGAGGGTAGACGGCGGCAAGGCCGACGCCGCGCCCACCGAAGCGCTGCTGGCGCGCCTCGAACGCGCCGACTCGCTCGAGCAGCTGGCCGACTGCACGCTGGTGATTGAAGCGGTGGCGGAAAATTTGGCGATTAAGCAGAGCCTGTTCCGCGATCTGGAGGCGATCTGCTCGCCCACGACGCTGTTCGTAAGCAATACCTCTTCGCTGTCGATCACCGCCATCGCCGGCGCACTGCAATACCCGCAGCGCATGGCCGGGCTGCACTTCTTCAACCCGGCGCCGCTGATGAAGCTGGTGGAGATCGTCAGCGGTCTGGAGACCGGTACCGAGACCCTCGCCGCGCTGCAGGCCCTGGCGCAGCGCTGGGGTAAGCAAAGCGTCGTATGCCGCTCGACGCCCGGATTTATCGTCAACCGCGTGGCGCGGCCGTTCTATGCCGAAACCCTGCGCGCGCTGGAGGAACAGGTGGCCGACGCCGCCACGCTGGATGCGGTATTGCGCGACGCCGGCGGTTTCGCCATGGGCCCGCTGCAGTTGACCGATCTGATCGGCCAGGACGTCAATTACGCCGTGACCGAATCGGTGTATCAGGCCTTCTATCAGGATCCGCGCTTCACGCCCTCACTGGTGCAGCAGGAGCTGGTGGCGGCCGGGCGCCTCGGCCGCAAGTCCGGCCGCGGTTTCTACCGCTACGACGCACCGCGATCCGCCGCCGCGATCGCCTTTGCGCCTCCGGCGCAGGCCGCATTGCCGCAACGCGTTACGCTGCACGGCGACTGGTCTTCGCTGGCCGATTTGGCGGAACTGTTGATCGAAAATGCGGGGGCGATCAAACAACCCGGCCAGACCAGCCCGCACGTCACGATCGACGACGTTACACTGATGTTAACCAATGGTAAAACCGCCGGCCAGCTGGCCGACGAACGTGGAACGCCCGTGGTGCTGTTCGATCTCTGTGCCGACTATGCGCACGCCTCCGCCATCGCCATCAGCTGCGCGGCGCAAAACGGTGCGCAACACAATGCCAAAGCGATTCGCCTGCTGCAGTCCCTTGGCAAGCAGGTCATTCAACTGCCGGATTACCCCGGCCTGCTGACGATGCGCACCCTGGCCATGCTGGCCAACGAAGCGCTCGACGTGGTGAACAAAGGCGTCGCCAGCGCCAAAGATACCGATCTGGCGATGCTGCGCGGCGTCAACTATCCGCGCGGCCCGCTGGCCTGGGGCGCCGCGCTCGGCTGGCGCCACATTCTGGCGACGCTGGAAAACCTGCAACGCTATTACGGCGAAGCGCGCTATCGCCCGATGCCGCTGCTGCGCCGCTACGCTTCCCCCGCCTCTTTCCCAGGAGCCGAACGATGAACGCCAATACGCCGCGCGCGCTGGCTCAGCGCTGCGCCGAACAGATGTTCCAGCAAGATACCTGCGCTCAGGCGATGGGAATGCACATCGACGCCGTCGACGCCGGATACGCTCAGGTCAGCATGACCGTCGGCCCGCAGATGCTCAACGGCCACCAGACCTGCCACGGCGGCCAGCTGTTCAGCCTGGCGGACACCGCCTTCGCCTACGCCTGCAACAGCCAGGGGTTGGCGGCGGTGGCCTCCGGCTGCAGCATCGACTTCGTCCGCCCGGCGCTGGCCGGCGACCGCCTCACCGCCAGCGCGGAGATGCGCCATCAGGGCAAAGCCACCGGGCTGTATGACGTCGAGATCGTTAACCAACGGGGCAAAACCGTCGCTTGGTTCCGCGGCCGCGCGCACCGCCTCGGCCACAGCATTTTAGGAGATCAGGCATGAATCAGGCATTTATCTGCGACGGCGTGCGCACCCCGATCGGCCGCTATGGCGGCGCGCTGGCCCAGGTGCGCGCCGACGACCTCGCCTCCCTGCCGCTGCGCGTGCTGTTGGAACGCCATCCGCATGTGGATTGGGCGCAGTTGGACGACGTGATCCTCGGCTGCGCCAACCAGGCCGGGGAAGACAACCGCAACCTGGCGCGCATGGCGCTGCTGCTGGCCGGAGTGCCTGTCGGCGTTTCCGGCACCACGGTGAACCGCCTGTGCGGATCGGGCCTGGATGCGCTGGCGATGGCGGCACGCAGCATCAAGGCCGGCGACGCCGGGCTGCTGCTGGCGGGCGGCGCGGAATCGATGACCCGTGCGCCGCTGGTGATGGGCAAGGCCGACAGCGCCTTCAGCCGCCAGGCGCAGCTGTACGACACCACCCTCGGCTGGCGCTTCGTCAATCCGCGGATGCAGGCCGAGTTCGGCACCGATTCGATGCCGGAGACCGCCGAAAACGTCGCGGCGCAGTTCAACATCAGCCGTGCCGATCAGGACGCCTTTGCGCTGCGCAGCCAGCAGCGCGCCGCCCGGGCGCAGGCGCTGGGCCACCTGGCGCAGGAGATAGCCCCCGTCAGCCTCAGCGGCAAAAAAGGCGCGGTGACGCTGTTTAGCCAGGATGAACACCCGCGCCCCGACACCACCCTCGAACAGCTGCAGGCGCTGAAAACCCCGTTCCGTCAGCCCGGCAGCGTCACCGCCGGCAACGCCTCGGGCCTGAACGACGGTGCGGCGGCGCTGATCGTCGCCTCCGAAGCGATGGCGGCGCGCCAGGGGCTGACGCCGCGCGCGCGCATCGTTGCCACCGCCACCTGCGGCGTGGAGCCGCGGCTGATGGGCATCGGCCCGCTGCCCGCCACCCGCAAGGTGCTGGAAATCGCCGGGCTGAGCCTGGCGCAGATGGACGTTATCGAACTGAACGAAGCGTTCGCCGCCCAAGCGTTGGCGGTGATGCGCCAGCTTGGCCTGCCGGACGATGCCCCGCAGGTCAACCCCAACGGCGGCGCGATCGCTCTGGGGCATCCGCTGGGCATGAGCGGCGCGCGCCTGGCGCTGGCCGCCCTGTTTGAACTGGAACGGCGAGCCGGCCGCTACGCGCTTTGCACCATGTGCATCGGCGTCGGCCAGGGCATCGCCATGATCATTGAGCGTGTCTGACCCCTGAGGCTAACCATGACAATAAATCCACAGCCCCTCGAAACGATCGAATTCGCCTCGCGCGATGAGATTGAAGCGTTGCAGTTGGCGCGTCTGAAGTGGACGCTGCACCACGCCTACGACAATGTGCCGATGTACAAACGCAAATTCGACCAGGCCGGCGTGCACCCCGACGATCTCAAACAGCTGAGCGATCTGGCGCGCTTCCCCTACACCACCAAGCAGGATCTGCGCGACAACTACCCGTTCGACACCTTCGCGGTGCCGATGGAACAGGTGGTGCGCATCCACGCCTCCTCGGGCACCACCGGCCGCCCGACGGTGGTGGGTTACACCCAGCGCGACATCGATAACTGGGCCGATATCGTCGCTCGCTGTCTGCGCGCCGGCGGCGCCACCGCCAAAGACAAGGTGCACGTCGCCTACGGTTACGGCCTGTTCACCGGCGGCCTTGGCGCGCACTACGGCGCGGAGCGGCTCGGCGCGACGGTGATCCCGATGTCCGGCGGCCAGACGGAACGCCAGGCGCAGCTGATCCTCGATTTCAAACCCGACATCATCATGGTGACGCCGTCCTATTACCTGACGCTGATCGACGAGCTGGAACGCAAGATGGGCGGCGACGCGCGCGGCTGCTCGCTGCGGCTCGGCGTGTTCGGCGCCGAACCCTGGACCGAAGCCCTGCGCCACGAAATCGAAACCCGCATGGGCATCAAGGCGCTGGACATTTACGGCCTGTCGGAAGTGATGGGGCCGGGCGTGGCGATGGAGTGCCTGGAAAGCGGCGGCGGCCCCACCATTTGGGAAGACCACTTCCTGCCGGAGATCATCTGCCCGGAAACCGGCGTCGCCCTGCCGGACGGCGAGCACGGCGAACTGGTGTTCACCACCCTGACCAAAGAGGCGCTGCCGGTGATCCGCTACCGCACCCGCGATCTCACCCGGCTGCTGCCGGGCGACGCGCGCCAGATGCGCCGCATGGGCAAAATCACCGGCCGCTCCGACGACATGCTGATCATCCGCGGCGTCAACGTCTTCCCGTCGCAGGTGGAAGAGCAGATCATGCAGTTCGAGCAGCTGTCGCCGCACTATCAGCTGCAGGTCAGCCGCAGCGGGCACCTGGACACGCTGGCGGTGCGCGTCGAGCTGAAAGAATCGGCGCTCAGCCTCAGCCACCAGCAGCGTTGCGACATCTGCCACCAGCTGCGCCACCACATCAAATCGATCGTGGGCGTCAGCACCGACGTCAGCATCGCCAACTGCGGCGATATTCCGCGCTCGGAAGGCAAAGCGCAGCGCGTGGTCGATTTGCGGCCGCGCTAAGGCGCACGGCGTCACGGATGACGCCGCCCCAAATTAGGCGTAATGTTATGGCTCATCGAAGGCTAACCCATGGAAAAATATGGAACATAAACTGGATGAGTTCATTCGCCATGCCGTCGACGCGCAGCCGATCAGCGGCACCTCGCTGATCATTTCGCTGTACGGCGACGCGCTCAGCCACCGCGGCGGCGAAGTGTGGCTCGGCAGCCTGAGCGCGCTGCTGGAGGCCTTCGGCTTCGGCGATCGCTTCGTGCGCACCTCGGTGTTCCGCCTGCAAAAAGAAGGGTGGCTGGCGGTGGAGAAAATAGGCCGCCGCAGCTTCTACCGCGTGACCGAGCAGGGAATGCGCCAGTTCCGCCACGCCGAATCGAAAATCTATTTGCGCGAGCAGCCCGCCTGGGACGGCAAGTGGGAGCTGTTGCTGCTGGAAAGCGCCGAAAAAAACGCACGCGCGCGGCTGAAAAAAGAGCTGGGCTGGCTCGGGTTCGGGCAAATCGCCAACAACCTGATGGCCGCTCCCACCCATGCGCAAACCGACGTGACGGCGCTGCTCGGCGAGCTGAACGCCAGCGAGCAGGTGATTTATTTCCGCGCCGATTATCCCTACAACCGCTCCGAGCAAACCCTGCAGAAATTGGTGGCCGACTGCTGGTCGCTAAGCGAGGTGGCGGCCGGCTATCATGAGTTTATCGTCTCCTTCCGGCCGCTGATGGCGCTGCTGCGCGAAGTCGATCCGGCGGCGCTGACGCCGCTGCGCTGTTTCCAGATTAAGCTATTATTGATTCACTTCTTCCGTCGCGTGGTGTTGAAAGATCCGCTGCTGCCGGACGCGCTGCTGCCCGCGCAGTGGGAGGGCCAGATCGCCCGCAATCTGTGCATCAATCTCTATCAGCAGGTCGATCGCGCCGCGACGGAGTACGTCAGCGCGCTGGCGGAAACCACCATCGGCGCCCTACCCGCGCCGGCCGCCGGCTACTATCGGCGCTTCGGCGGCCTGCCGCGCGACCCTACATATTAAGGAACTCACGCTATGCCTGTGTATCAGATTGACGGCCTGACGCCGGTCGTTGACCCCAGCAGTTACGTGCACCCGACGGCGGTGCTGATCGGCGACGTGATCGTCGGCAAACACGTGTACATCGGCCCGAACGCCAGCCTGCGCGGCGATTTTGGCCGCCTGGTGATCTGCGACGGCGCCAACATTCAGGACAACTGCGTGATGCACGGCTTCCCGCAGCAGGACACGGTGGTGGAAGAAGACGGCCATATCGGCCACGGCGCCATCCTGCACGGCTGTCGCATTCGCCGCAATGCGATGGTGGGCATGAATGCGGTGGTGATGGACGGCGCGGAGATCGGCGAGAACACCATCGTCGGCGCGATGGCGTTCGTCAAAGCCGCGGCGACTCTCGAAGCCAACAAGCTGGTGGTCGGCAGCCCGGCGCGCGTGTTGCGCGATCTGACCGAGCAAGAACTGGCCTGGAAGATCGCCGGCACCCGCGAATATCAGGATCTGGTTCAGCGCTGCAAATCCTCGCTGCGTGAAGTGGCGCCGCTGACCGAAATCGAACCGGGCCGCCAGCGCCTGAGCTTCGGCGACCACCTGATCCCGAAAAGCCAGCTGTAATCCCCGGGGCTGAGGCGCGCCTCAGCCCCTCTCCCGCATTACTCCACCTCCGGCGCCTTGAACGGCGACGGCGCCGCCGCGCGGCGGCTTTGGAAGCGGTAGGCCGCCACCAGCAGCAAGGTGAACGGAATACCGAACCACAGCGTCATGCGGAAGAATTCGGTAAACGCGGTCGAGATCATCAGCGCCGCCATCAGCCCGGCGCCCAGCAAGGTGGTATAGGGGAACCCCCACATGCGGAATTTCAGGTGGGTCTGCCGATGCCGGCGGCGGAAGAACAGGTGGGTGACGAAAATCATCAGCCAGGTAAAGCAGGCGCCATACACCGAAATGGACATCATGGCGGCGAACGAGGTTTCCGGCGCCACCAGGCTCAGCACGATAGACACCACGATGCCGATGCACGACATCGCCAGCGCATTGACCGGAATGCCGCGCCGGCTGACGCGCCCCAACGCCGCCGGCGCCTGCCCGGCGCGCGACAGCGAGAACATCATGCGGGTGGTGATATACAGCTGGCTGTTCATCGCCGACAGCGCCGCCACCAGCACGATAAAGTTGAAAATACCGGTGGCGGCGGGCAGATGGATGACGTTCATCGCCATCAGGAACGGGCTTTCGCCGGTGCCGGACTGGCGCCAGGGCACGATGGCCAGCATCAGGGCGATCGACAGCATGTAGAAGATGAACAGCCGCACGAGTGTGCCCTTGAACGCCGCCTTCACCGCAATCACCGGATTTTTCGCCTCGCCGGCGGCCACCGCGATCATTTCAATGCTCAGGTAGCTGAAGATGGACACGATCGTTGCGAACCACATGCCCTTGACGCCAAACGGCATGAAGCCGCCGGCGGTCAGGTTGCGCAGGCCGTAGGCCGGGTTGCCCGAGAACGCCAGCATGCCGAGACCGATCAGAATGAACGCCACGATCGCCGTCACTTTGACGGTGGACAGCGCGTATTCCACCTGGCCGAACGACTTCACGCCGATCACATTGACGACGATCACCGCCGCCGAGAACAGCAGCACCCACGGCCAGGTCGGCGTCGCCGGGAACCAGAACTGCATGTACATGCCGATGGCGGTAACTTCGGTGCCCACCGCCAGCACCACGCAAGACCAGTAGGAATAACGCACCAGAAAACCGAACAGCGAGCCGAGGTAGAATTCGGCATAGTCGCCGAACGAGCCGGGCGTCGGGTGTTCGGAGGTCATTTCCGCCAGGCACCCCATCAACAGCAGCGCAATAACGCCGCCGATCAGGTAGCTCAGCAATACCGCCGGCCCCGCCATCTGAATGGCGTAGGCGCTGCCGAGAAACAGCCCGGTGCCGATGGCGCCGCCGATCGCCAGCATCGACATCTGCCCGGCGGTAAGATGCTTGTTCAACCCGCCCTGACGGCGGGCGATATGCTCAAAATCATTCATCTGTGGCATGGCTGGGTTCCCGGGCGAAGTTAGACGGTACGGGTGACGTCGAGAATGGCGGCGGTCACGTAGTCGATATTGCCGGGGTTGAGCCCCGGCAGGCACATGCGGCCGGGCGAAAATCATGCTGCCGGTCGTAATAGAGGCCAATGCCTAAATTCACTTTTTGCGGATTGGGATCCTGCAAATAGACTCCCATCAGCGATGGAACAGAATCGGCCGCGGAAGGTGCAATCTGTTTAAACATGACGCATCCTTAACTCGTTATTGAATTAATATGAAGACGGACTTAATGAGAAATTAAATCAGGCGATGGCGCTGACGGTAATTTCTATTTTCATTCCCGGCACCACCAATTTTTCGACAATAACCGTGGAGCGATTGGGATAAGGATAATTAAAGTATTTCCGGTAAATATCATCGAGCAATTTAACGTCATTAACGTCGGTGAGATAAACCATTACCTGCAGCACCTTATCGCTGTGGCTGCCCGCCGCCTTCAGCGTCTGGGCCAGGTTGTCGAAGGTTAACGCAATCTGTCGCTCAGGCGCGCCGGTCTCGATGCTGCCGTCCGCCCGCACCGGGCCGTGGGCGGTAAACAGCATGCCGCCGCCCCGGGTAGCCCAGGAAAAAGGCTGGCCGATCTCCGGCAGCCCGGTTTCTACGATCTCGCGCATGTCAGTGGTTCCCGTGGTGGTCAAGTTGGCGAAGCAGCGCGCCGTCGGCGGCGAACAACGCATCCAGAATGGTGAAATGATTGGCGCCGGGCACCGCGACCAGATCGGCCGGCAGCCCGCCTTGGCGCAGCGCCGCGTGATAGTGCTGCGACTGGCCGATCAGTTCCGGCAGCTCATCAGCGCCGTAATACAACGTGAGCGGCTTACTGCGCGCCGGCAGCCGGCGCGCCGGGCTGAGCGTTTCAATCTGCCGCGCGGTCAGCTGCAGCGCACGGTTGACATAGCTCTCTTGCAGCGGCGCCAGTTCGAACAGGCCGCTGACGGGAAAGACCGCATCCACCAACGCATGCCGCTGCCAAAACGCCGCCAGATGCCCGCCGGCGGAATGGCCGCACAAATGCACCGGATGGGCATAGTGCGGCGGCAGACGACGCTGAATGGCATCAAGCGCCGCCCCCACCTGGCGACAAATGGCGTCAAGATTAACCGCCGGCGCCAGCGCATATTCCACCAGCACCACGTCAAAACCCAACGCCAACGGCCCGGCGGCGATAAAGGCGAAATCCGCCTTATCGCAGCATTGCCAATAGCCGCCGTGAATAAAAATTAACGTGCCCTGGTGCTGCTTTGCAGAATAAAGCCAATCAAACGTCTCGCGTTCGCTTTCGCCATACGCAATATTCTTTTCATGCTTAGCCTGATGATAAATAGCCGCGCTGCGAGTTTGAAATGAAGTCAAAATAGCATCTTCATTATCCACCGTGGCGCCGTTGTCATAGCTCCCCGCAAGTTGTTTCATATATTAAACTTCGTTTATTATTTAAGATATGAATTAACTATTAGCACCGGCAACATTATTGTCAAGATGGGCGCATCAGCAATGCGCGCCCGGTAAAATAAAATGAGACAGGCGGCGAAAAAGTTTAACCCATGAAACTTTTCGCGCTTATTTTCCCCGCCCGTCCGGCTGAATTTGCGGCAATGCGCTGAGCCGTTCAAACGCATAATCCCAAAAGGCGCGCACCTTCAGCGGCATGCGCTGCGCCTGCTGCGCCACCAGCTGTACCGGCATCGGCAACGGTTCATGGTCCGCCAGCAGCCGTACCAGCGTGCCGGCGGCCAGATCGTCCGCTACCTGATACGAGAGCAGCCGGGCGATGCCCTTGCCGGCGCGCACCGCCAGCAGCTGCGCCTCCACGTCGTTGAGCAACAGCCGGGGAGCCAAGCGCACGCGCTCGCCGTTTTCCTGCGGGCCGAAGCGCCATTCGCGCAGTGACGGCCGCTGGGTGCCAACGATGGTGGCATGCTCCGCCAGCTGCGCCGGTGAGCGCGGCTCGCCGCAGCGCGCCAGGTAAGCCGGGCTGGCGACCGTCACCCGGCTGACCTGCCCCAGCCGCCGCGCCGCGCGGGAAGAGTCCTGCAGATGACCGATGCGCACCGCGATATCCAATCCTTCGTCAATCAGATCGAGATTGCGATCGTTCAACACCATTTCGATCTGCATCTGCGGGTAGTCATCGAGAAACGCCATCACCACCGGCGCCACGTAGCGGCGGCCGAACTGCACCGGCGAGGTGACGCGCAGCAAGCCGCTCAGCTGCGCTTCGGCGGTATCCTGCACCACCGCCTGATAATCCTGCAGCAGCTGTTGCGCGCGCTCCAGCAACCGCACGCCCGCTTCGGTAGGCGCCAGCCGCCGGGTGGTGCGTTCCACCAGTCGGGTGCCGAACCGCTGTTCCAGCGCGGCGATCGCCCGGGTGATCGCCGGCGCCGAGCGCCGCAGTTTGCGCCCGGCGGCCGCCAGGCTGCCCTGCTGCACCACCGCCACGAAGATGGCCAACTCGTCTAACCGATCCATAGACTCTTCCGGTAAGTGAAATTATCAATTTCCACATTGCCGGATCCCGCTCATTCGCCGCAAGAGTATGCTGAAAAAAAGCACTGAGGAGAAACGCCATGTCCACCATCACCCTCTACGGCACCCCGCTTTCCGGCCACGTTCACCGCGTGGCGTTGCTGCTACGCATGCTGGCGCAGCCCTATGAATGGGTAGAAGCCTCGGCGGAAGTACGCCAGAGCGCGGCCTTTCGCCGGCTCAACCCGTTCGGCCAGATCCCGGTCTTGCAGGACGGCGATCTGACGCTGGCCGACAGCAACGCCATTCTGGTCTATCTGGTGAAGCGCTATGCGCCGAACAGCCACTGGCTGCCGGAACAGCCGGCGGCGGCGGCGCGAGTGCAGGCCTGGCTTTCCAAAGCCGCCGGTGAAGTGCGCTACGGCCCGGCCTCCTGCCGGCTGATCGCCCAGTTCGCCGTGCCGGAGGATTATCAGGCGGCGCGGGCAATCAGCGATCGTTTTCTGCCGCAGATGGAGCAGCACCTGAGCGAGCGCGACTATCTGGCCGGCGAACAGGCGACCATCGCCGATCTGGCCTGCTACAGCTATGTGGCGGTCGCGGCCGAAGGCGGCATTTCGCTGGCGCCTTACCCCGCCATACGCCGCTGGGTGGCGAGCATCGCGGCGCTTCCCGGCTTCTTCGCCATGCCGGCTCTGCCGGCACCGGCGGCGAGCTGACGCCATGATCTCGCAGCGGTTCCACCCCGATGAGCTGCGCGCGCAAACGCTGGCCGGTTTCGATCGCGTGGGCGGCGGCATCTACCCCGCGATGCCGGATCAGCACCGCGCGTTTTTCGCCGCGTTGCCCTACCTGTTCGTCGCCACGCTGGACGAACAGGGCTGGCCCATCGCCACCCTGTTCAGCGGCCCGCCCGGGTTTTTACGCACGCCGGACGACACGCACCTGCGCATCAGCGCGCCGCGCCGCAGCGACGATCCCGCCCAGGCGCTGTTGCTGCCCGGCAAACCGGTCGGCGCGCTCGGGCTCGACTTCAGCAACCGGCGGCGCAACCGCGCCAACGGCACCGTCGGCCGCACCGACAAAAACCGGGTGGAGATCGTCGTTCACCAAAGCTTCGGCAACTGCCCGCAGTACATTCAGCGCCGCGAACTCTACCCGGTGGAGAGCCGGCCACAGCCGGTTGAGCATTTAGCTTCGCTCGATGCGGCGGCGCAGGCGCTGATCCGCACCGCGGACACCAGCTTCGTCGCCAGCGGCGCGCACCTGGAACTGGCGCAGGGCGGCGTCGATATTTCCCATCGCGGCGGGCGGCCCGGCTTTATCCATCTGGCAGGCGACACGCTGTGGATGCCGGACTTTCGCGGCAACCGCTATATGAATACGCTGGGCAACCTGCTGGCCGAACCGCGGGCGGCGCTGCTGTTCATCGATTTTGAGCGCGGCGACGTGCTGCATCTGCAGGGAAAAACGCAGATCCTCTGGCAGGCGGAAGGACATCCCGGCGTTGAAGGGGCGGAACGCTATTGGCGGTTTGACGTTCACCGCGCTTGGCGCTTTGCGGCGGCGCTGCCGTGGCGGGGACGCGATCTGGAATATTCGCCGGCGACGCTGGCGACCGGGGTGTGGCGCCGCTGAAATGAAAAGCCCCGCTGCGGCGGGGCTGAATCGGAAGATTACAGGCTGTGTTCGGCCGCCGATGCGGCCTGATAAAGCTGACGAAAATAACTCAACCGCGCAAAGAACAGGCGGCTTTGCTGTTCCGACATATTGCCGGCCACCTGCCCGGCGTCAATCTGCCGCCCTTGCCATTCCATCAGGGCGATGCTCGACGCCAAAAAATCCATTTCGCTGCCGTAGGCCGCGAGATGTCTGTCCACTGATTTCATCATTCGCACACTCCTTTTAATCACATCGAAAAGGGTCATATGCCTGCTCTTTCAGTATCGGCCCGGCGGCGGATATTTTTTGTACAGAAGGTGCGCATAAAGAAAACGCTCATCTTGTCGTCGCGGCGGCAAACGGCGGCGGCAAAGTTTGCTAGGGTAAAGGGTAGCCGTATGGGATAGACCATTCTGTTGAACTCAGCAAAGGAAGAGAACAATGAGCACCAGCATCAGCGCTACCCTCAAGGATCCCACGCTGTTCCGCGAGGCCAATTACATCGACGGGCAATGGTTGCCGGCCCAAGCAGGCCGTTCGATCGCCATTCATAACCCCGCCAACGGCGAGCTGGTCGGCCACGTGCCGGCCTTCGGCGCCGAAGAAACCGCGCGCGCCATCGCCGCCGCCAAGAAGGCGCAGCCCGCCTGGCGTGCGCTGACCGCCAAAGAACGCGCCGGCAAACTGCGGCGGCTGTTTGAACTGATGATGGAAAATCAGGACGATCTGGCACGCATCATGACGGCGGAACAGGGTAAACCGCTGGCTGAAAGCCGCGGTGAGATCGCCTATGCCGCCTCCTTTATCGAATGGTTCGCCGAGGAAGGCAAGCGGGTCTACGGCGACACCATTCCGCAGCCGCAGGCCGGTCGCCGCATTATCGTGCAGAAAGAGCCGATCGGCGTGTTCGCCGCCATCACCCCGTGGAACTTCCCGGCGGCGATGATCACCCGCAAAGCCGGCCCCGGCTGGGCCGCCGGCTGTACCGGGGTGATCCGCCCCGCCAGCCAGACGCCGTTCTCTGCGCTGGCGATCGCCGTGCTGGCGGAGCGCGCCGGGCTGCCCGCCGGGGTGTGCAACGTGATCACCGGCCCCAGCAAGGGCATCGGCGGCGAACTCACCGCCAACCCGGATGTGCGTAAACTCTCCTTCACCGGCAGCACCGAAGTCGGCGCGCAGCTGCTGGCCCAGTGCGCGCCCACCATCAAGAAAACCAGCATGGAGCTGGGCGGCAACGCGCCGTTTATCGTGTTCGACGACGCCGATCTGGACGCCGCCGTGGCCGGCGCGGTCGCCTCGAAATACCGCAACGCCGGCCAGACCTGCGTCTGCACCAACCGTTTTCTGGTGCAGGACGGCGTATACGACGCCTTCGCCGCCAAACTGAAAGCCGCCGTCGCCAAGCTGAAAGTCGGCAACGGGCTGGATGAGGGCGTCACCATCGGCCCGCTGATTAACCCGGACGCAGTGGAGAAAGTGCGCGAGCATATCGCCGACGCCGTCGAACACGGCGCATCGGTGCTGCTGGGCGGCAAGCCTGACGCGCTGGGCGGCAATTTCTTCACCCCGACCATCCTGACCGACGTGCCGCGCACGGCGAAAATCTTCCGCGAGGAGACGTTCGGCCCGGTGGCGCCCCTGATCCGCTTCAGCCACGAGGCCGACGCCGTCGAACTGGCCAACGACACGCCGTTCGGCCTGGCCGCTTACTTCTACAGCCGCGACATCGGCCGAGTGATGCGCGTGGCCGAAGCGCTGGAGTACGGCATCGTCGGCATCAACGAAGGGCTGATCTCCACCGAGGTGGCGCCGTTCGGCGGCATGAAGCACTCAGGTTTGGGGCGCGAAGGCTCAAAATACGGCATCGAAGACTATCTCGAAATCAAATACCTGTGCCTTGGCGGTTTGGGCGCCTGATGCGATGGGCTCCCGCGCCTGCGGGGGCCCTGCCTGGCGGTTTTGGAGAGTCTTTGCTACCTTTAGGCCTCTTTTCAGCGGTTAAAAGGCACTGCCTCCGTAACAGTGAGATCAACGATGGCCACCTTCTTCCCCGCCATTCCGATCCTGCGCATCTTTTCGGTCGACAAGGCCAAAGAGTTTTATCTGGATTTTCTCGGTTTCACGCTGGCGTGGGAGCATCGTTTCAGCGAGGATCTGCCGCTGTACATGCAGGTGAGCCGCGCCGGATTGACGCTGCACCTGAGCGAACACCATGGCGACAGCACGCCCGGCGCCGCCCTTTTCATCCCGGTGCACGATATCGACGCGCTGCACCGGGAGCTCACGGCCAAAAACTACCGCTATGCCCGGCCGGGGGTGGAGGTTGTCGACTGGGGCAAGGAGCTGAATCTCACCGATCCGTTCGGCAACCGCCTGCGGTTTTGCGAGCAGAGCCACGAAGCCTGAGCGGCCTTATTGGCGGTACTCCGCCTCGCTGACCGGCTCCAGCCAGGTCACCGGGCTGCCGTCCACCGCTTCGGCGATGGCGATATGGGTCATGGCGGTGTCCGGTGTCGCGCCGTGCCAGTGTTTGACGCCTGCCGGGATCCAGACGATATCGCCGGGGTGCATTTCCTGCGTGGCCTCGCCCCACATCTGGATCCAACCGCGCCCCTGAGTGACAATCAGCGTCTGGCCGAGCGGATGCGTATGCCAGGCCGTGCGGGCGCCGGGTTCGAAGGTGACGGTCGCGCCGCCCACCCTGGCCGGCGCGTCACCGGCGAACGGCGCGTCGATGCGTACCTGCCCGGTAAAATAATCCGCTGAACCGCGCTGTGATGGGATCGAACCGCTGCGTTGTATTTTCATCTGTCGTGTCCTCCGCGCCGGCTCTCACCGCCGGCGCTGATCGTCATGAATGCGTGATGCCAAGATAGCGCCATGCTTTTCCGGCGACTAGCGGGTAAAATGCGCAAGGAGCTATGAGCTAAATTCATAAATCTGCGCGACAGTGCGCTCACCTTCCTCTTCGGTGCCGATATGTTGAAAGAAAACTTTAACGATCTGATCGCTTTCCTGATGGTGGCCAGGGAGCGCAGCTTCACCAAAGCGGCGGCGCAGCTTGGGGTTTCCCAATCGGCGCTCAGCCACGCTATTCGCGGGCTGGAAGAACGCCTGGCACTGCGCTTGCTCACCCGCACCACCCGCAGCGTCGCCCCCACCGAGGCCGGTGAACGGCTGCTCAACAGCATCGGCCCGCGCTTTGCGGAGATTGAAAGCGAGCTGAACGCGCTGGGTGAAATGCGCGATCGGCCCGCCGGCAACATCCGCATCACCGCCGGCGAACACGCGGTGGATGCGGTGCTGTGGCCGGTGCTGCGCACTTTTCTCGTCGATTACCCGGATATCAACGTGGAAATCACCGTCGACAACAGCCTGACCGACATCGTCGCCGGGCGATTCGACGCCGGCATTCGGCTGGGGGAACAGGTGGCGAAGGATATGGTGGCGGTGCGCGTCGGGCCGGACATGCGCATGGTGCCCGTCGCCTCCCCCGCCTATTTCGCCCGTTACGGCCTTCCTGCCACGCCGCAAGCGCTGCAAAACCATCGCTGCATCAACATGCGCCTGCCCACCCTCGGCGGGCTGTACGCCTGGGAATTTGCCCGCGATGGCCGGGAGATCAAAGTGCGGGTGGAGGGGCAACTGACCTTCAACAGCCTGCGCCAGCGGATCGACGCCGCGCAGCTCGGCCTGGGCATCGCCTTTGTGCCGGAAGACACCGTCGCCGAGCCGCTGGCCGACGGGCGGTTGCAGATGGCGTTGGACGACTGGTGCCCGCCGTTTCCCGGCTATTACCTCTATTATCCGAGCCGCAGGCAGCACACCACCGCCTTTGCGCTGCTGATTGAGGCGCTGCGGCGCGGGGCTTAACGCCCGACGTTTTTCTGCAGATGCGCCGGGTAGCGATCGCCGATCACGTCGATAGCGGAGAGCGCGCGCTCAATCTCGCCCAGCTCGTCCGCCGCCAACGCGACCGCCGCCGCCGCGAGGTTTTCTTGCAGACGATGGCGCTTGGTGGTTCCCGGGATCGGCACGATCCACGGCTGCTGCGCCAGCAGCCAGGCCAGAGCGATCTGCGCCGGCGTCGCGCCCTTGCGCTGCGCTATCTGCCCCAGCACATCCACCAGCGCCTGGTTGGCTCGGCGCGCCTCGGCGCTGAAGCGTGGCACCTGGTTGCGAAAATCGCCGCTGTCGAAGGTGGTGTCCTCGGTGATGGCGCCGGTGAGAAAGCCCTTGCCGAGCGGGCTGAACGGCACCAGACCGATGCCCAGTTCCGCCAGCGTCGGCAAGATTTCACGCTCCGGCTCGCGCCACCACAGCGAATATTCGCTTTGCAGCGCCGTGACCGGCTGCACTGCGTGGGCACGCCGAATGGTTTGCGCTCCGGCTTCCGACAGGCCGAAGTACTTCACTTTCCCTTCGCGAATCAGTTGCTGCACCGCCCCGGCCACCTCCTCGATAGGTACCTCGGGATCGACGCGATGTTGATACAGCAGATCGATGGCCTCTACCCGCAGGCGCTTCAGCGAACCGTCCACCGCCCGGCGAATATGCTCCGGACGGCTGTTCAACACCTGTTGCCCCGCCGGCTGCGACAGATCGAAACCAAACTTGGTGGCGATAACGACCCGCTCGCGCACCGGCGCCAGCGCTTCGCCCAACAATTCCTCGTTGGTGAACGGACCATAAATCTCGGCGGTATCGAAGAACGTCACGCCTTCGTCGACCGCGGCACGGATCAGCTCGATCGCCTGTCGTTTGTCGGTGGCCGGGCCATAGCCAAAACTCAGCCCCATGCAGCCCAACCCCAACGCCGAGACTTCCAGCCCTTCGTGCCCCAATTTGCGTGTTTGCATCTTCACTCTCCCGCTGATTGATACCGGCGCCGCCTGACGCGGCACCGCTCCGGTGTGATGACTGTAAAACACGGTTGGCACCATGACTATGGGGCGAAATACGCTTGGGCTTATGAGCCAGGCTCATGAATCAAACGTCATCGTTGAGCGCTTGGCCGATCGCCTCCTCACACAGCAGGATGTTATGGTGATGACAAGCCAGCGGGATGACCCTCAGCCGCTCACAGACCGCGCCTAGCCCATTATCCGCCACCGCCAGCAGCGGCGCCGTGACCGCCTCCGGCAACTGCGGGTTCCTCTCCGTCGCCTTAAACAGCGTCACCTCGGTGGTCTGCAGCCTGCGGCTCAGACTCCCCTCAGACAGCCGCCGCTCCGCCTGCCCTGCGGCCATGGCGCGTGTAGCCGCCTCGCCTTCGATGCCCAGCACCGGCAGCAGCTGATCCAAGGGCAACTCCGCCGTAGCCTGCCGGTAGAAGCTGTCCAGCAGATACAGTTGCACGTTACGGCAGCCACGCGCTTCCAGGCGGGCGGCAATCTCCAACGCGATAATGCCCCCCAGCGACCAACCGAGAATGCGCACCGGCCCGGCGCCTTGCAGCAGAGCGGCGGCGATCATCTCGTTCAGATACCGTTCGGCCAGATCGCCGAGCGAGTCGATAGCGGGTTGATGGTAAAGGTTATGGTTATCGACGCCATAGCAGTTGAATCGCCCCTGCAGCGGCTGGGCGAAAGCGTGGAATGCCTCCGCCCCTACCAGCGCCGGATGGATCATCCATACGACGGGCGCGCCCTCTGCCCAGCGGTTAAGCGGCAAGACCAGGCGGCGTTCGTTGGCGGCCAACAGGTTTTTCAGCGTGCGACTTTGCAACAGCTGCACCACCGGCACCGGCGCGGCCATCAATTCGCCCATGCCGACACACAGGGAAATGGCCTTGATCGAGGTGCCGCCCAGCAGGAAGAAATCGTCCGTCATGCCGACCTGCCCGCACTGCAGCGCCGCCTGCCACAGCGCACACAGCTGCTGTTCCAGCTCGTTCGCGGGAGCGACATAAACCTGCGGTTCGCTCGCAGCAGGCATAGGCAACGCCTTGCGATCCAGCTTGCCGCTGGAGTTGTGCGGCAACGCTTCCAGCCGCATCAGCGCCGCAGGCAGCATGTACAACGGCAATTGCCCGCTCATAAAGGCCAACAGCGCCGATTCATCCAGCGGCGCCTCGCTGACGTAATACAGCGCCAGGCGCTGCCGATGCGCCTCCGACAGCACGACGGCGCAACAGGATTTGATCGCGCCGAACGCCAGCGCACATTGCTCGACCTCGCCCAGCTCAACGCGGTAGCCGTTGATTTTCACCTGAAAATCCATACGGCCGAGGAACTCCAGGTTGCCGTCCGGCAAATAGCGGCCGGCGTCGCCGGTGCGATAAAGCCGCTCCCCCAGCTCCGGATGGTAGATGAATTTCTCTTCGGTCAGCGACGGATTGCGGTAATAGCCGCGCGCCACGCCGATCCCACCGATGTATTGCTCCCCCGGCAAGCAGGGCGGCAGCACGCGCAGATGACGATCCAGCACGTAAAAACGCTGATGGGCCATCGCCTGACCGTAAGGCACGCTGGGCGCCAGGATCGGCGTCTCCGGGATGTCGTACAGGATCGACCAAATGGAGCTCTCGGTCGCGCCCCCGGCGCTGACGACTCGGCACCCCGGCCGCCATTGACGAATGCGCGCCGGCAGTTGGCGGGAGATCACCTCGCCCACCAGCACCACGTTGCGCAGCTGCGGCCACTGCGCCTGCGACGCGGCGGATTCCAACTGCTCTACCAACAGCGTCATCACCGAAGGCGCGGAGTTCCAGAAGGTCACGCCCTGAGTCATCAACAGCCGATGCCAGGCCTCAGGCTGATAGCGTTCGGTTTCGGACGGCATCACGATAGCGCCGCCCACCGACAGCAGGCCGAAAATATCGAACACCGAAATGTCGAAACTCAGCGCGCTGAGCGCCAACCCGCGATCGTCCGCGCCGAGTTCCAGCTGGCGCAAGGTATCGATGATGCTGTTCACCGCGCCGCGATGTTCTATCGCCACCCCTTTCGGCGCGCCGGTAGAGCCGGAGGTGAAAATGACATAGGCCAGCGCGGAAGGCGCCGGCAAGACAGGCTCTCCCGGC
The DNA here is from genome assembly GCF_030954545.1 of Serratia sp. MF1(2023). Taxonomy (NCBI): domain Bacteria; kingdom Pseudomonadati; phylum Pseudomonadota; class Gammaproteobacteria; order Enterobacterales; family Yersiniaceae; genus Serratia; species Serratia sp. MF1(2023). Next base: position 75,240 of record NZ_JAVHUX010000003.1, read on the forward strand.
GCCGCCGGCGGTAACGCCGTGACGGCCCCCTGCGGATCGATGGTCAACAGCCTGGCCTCGCCGCTGGTCGCCCACTCCCGGCTGCTGAGGATAATTCGGGTTTGCGACTGCGCGACGATATCCAGGCGGCGGCGTTCCGGCCAGGCGCCGTCCAGCGGCAAATAGGCCTTGCCGGCCATCAGAATCGCCAGCACCGCAATGATTTGCGCCCGCCCTTTGTCCACCATCACCGCGATGGTATCGGCGCGCATGTCCGCGTGCTGACGCAGCTGCAGCGACAGCGTCAGCGCGCGCCGATACAGCTCACCGTAGCTCAGTTCGCCCCATCCATCGACGATTGCCAGCCGTTGCGGATGGCGCTCGGCCTGACGGATGAAATCATGATGGATGGCGCGCTCAAAATCGTAGGCCGGCGGACAGGATTGATGGAAGGCGCGTTGCCGCGCCATTTCACTCTCCGAGACCAGCGCCAACTGGCTGACGCGCTGCTCCCCGTGATTGACGATCTGCGTGAGGATGGTCAGATAATACTCGCCCAACAGCGCCAGCGTGGCCGGTGAGAACAATGCGGTGGCATAGTTGAAGATCGCCCTGCCGCCCTGCGGCGCCGGCTGTATGCTCAGCGTCAAATCGAATTTGGCCGCCTGGTAGTGCGCCAGCAGATCCTGTGGCGCCAGCCAGGCCGGCGCATCCCCCACTTCCTCCAGCGCGAACAGCGCCTGGAACAGCGGATGGCGCGACAGATCGCGCGGCACCTGCAGCAGCTCGATCAGCTGATCCAACGGCAAATTCTGATGCCGTTGCGCCTGCAGCACGCCGTCAAAGACCCGGTTTACATAGTCGTTCAGCGACGCCGCATCGTCGATCTGCGAACGCAGCGGCAGCGTGTTGACGAAGAACCCGATCGCCGAGCGGGTCTCCGCCACCGGCCGGTTGGCGACCGGCGTGCCGACCAGAATGTCTTGCTGGCCGCTGAAGTAACCGAGCAGCAGGTTAAAGGCCGCGAGATACAGCGCAAACGGCGTGACGCCCTGGCGCCGGGCGAACTGCGTCGCCTGCATCGTCAGGGCCTCCGGCAGCGCGATGACGTGGTTGGCGCCGCGATGATCGAAGCGGGCAGGCCGCACGAAATCGAGCGGCATTTCCAGCGCCTGCCATCCATCCAGCGCTTGCCGCCAATACGCCTTCGCCTCATCCGCCTGAGCGGATTCCAGCCAGCGCCGCTGCCAGACGGCATAGTCGCCATAGTGCAACGGCAACGCCGCCAGCCCGGCCTCTTGCCCTTGCCGCTGCGCCTGATACAGCACGTCCAGCTCCTGCAACAGCACCGGCTGCGACCAGCCGTCAAACGCCAGGTGATGCACCAGAATCAGGCTGTAAGTCACCCACCCGCTATCCGGCTGCGCCACCCGGTAAACGGCTGCCCGGATCGGCAACTCCACCCCCAGCGCAAACGGCCGGTCGATATCCTGCCGCAGCCTGTCCGGCCAGTGCGCCGCCGCCAGCGTCACGCGCTCCAGCGAAAGCGTCAGTTCACAGGCGCGGGCGACGGCGCTTTGGGATGGCATCTGGACAATCAGGCTGTGCAAGACCTGATGCCGGGCGACCACCGCCTGCAAACTGCGCTCGTAAGCCGCCAGGCACACCCCGTCGCCGAGACGGAACAGCATCGGCACGTGGTAGAGATTGCCGCCGCCGTTCAAATTCTCGATAAACCACAACTGCAGCTGTGAAGAAGAGAGCGGATACTCGCGCTGCCGCAGCGGCGGGATCGACACCGGCGCGGCGCCCTGCTCCTGTTGCGGCAACGCGCGGCACAGCGAGCGGATCGTCGGGAAGCGCCCCAGCTCGCTCAGCGTGACCTCGCGCGCCAGCCGCCGGCCGATCTGATAGCAGGCCTGGATAGCCAGAAGAGAGTTGCCCCCCAGCGAGAAGAAATTGTCCTCCACGCCGATATCCTGCCGCTGCAGCAGATCGCGCCACACCGCCAGACAAGCGTTCTCCCATTCGCTCTGCGCCGCGACGAACTCACGCGCCGCCCTTTCCGGCTGCGGCAACGCCTGTCGCGCTATCTTGCCGTTTTCGGTCAGCGGCAGCTGCGCCAGCTGCATCAGCGCCTGCGGCACCATGTAAGGAGGCAGTTGGCGGCTCAAATGCTGAGCCAGCGCCTGAGGGGCGATCGCCTCATCGGCAACGTAATACGCGGCCAGGCAGGGCTGCGGTTGCGTGACGAGCACGCAGCAACAGGCGGTCACGCCCGGATAGGCGAGCGCGGCATGTTCTATCTCCCCCAGTTCGATGCGATAGCCGTTCAGTTTGATCTGCTGATCGAGGCGCCCCATAAACTCCACGTTGCCATCCTCCAGCCATCGGCCCGCATCGCCGGTGCGATACACCCGCTCCTGCAGCTCGTCATGCCAGAAGAAACTCTCGGCGGTGCGTTGCGGATCGCCGTAATACCCGCGCGCCAGGCCTTCCCCCGCCAGATAGATTTCGCCTCGGACACCCGGCGCGGCGGGCCGCCGCCCGGCATCCAGGATATAACAACGCTGGTGCGGCAACGGTTTGCCGTAAGGAATGCTGACCGACCGAATTTTCTGACCGCGCGGCACCTCGTACAGCATGGTGAAGATCGCCGCCTCCGTAGCGCCGCCGGCGCTGCAAAAACGGCCGTGCGGCGCCCAGGCCAGGCAGCGTTCCGGCAGTGAGGTGGCGATCCAGTCGCCCCCCACCATCACCGCCCGCAGCGCCGGTACAGGCCCGGCCGTCAACCCCGCGCCGTTTACATAATCCAGCAACAGCTCCATCAGCGCCGGTGCGCTCAGCCATTGCGTCACCCGATGGGTCATCATCAGCTGATACCAGGCCTGCGGATTGGTCCGATCCCGCTCGGCTGGCATTACGACCGCGCCGCCGGCGCTCAACGGGCTGAAAATGTCGAAGATCGCCAGATCGAAGCTCAACGCGCTGAGGGCCAGGCTGCGATCCCGCTCGTTGAGGCCGAAATACCGCCGCACGCCCTCCAGCATATTCACCGCGCTGCGATGTTCGATCGCCACGCCTTTCGGTGTGCCGGTCGATCCCGAGGTGAAAATGATATAGGCCAGGCTGTCGGGCCCGGCATCCAGCGCCGGCAGGCGCTGTTCCGGCAGCGGCAGCTGCGCCGCCAGCCCTGCGGCATTCAGTTCGATCAGATTGATCTCGTTGCAGGCCCAGGGCGCATCGCTGAGCAGCGTATTGATGCCGGCCTGCGCCATCACGTTCAGCTGGCGCTGCGGCGGCCATGCTGCCTCCATCGGCAAGAACGCCTTACCGCACATCAGCGCCGCCAGCAGGGCTACCGGCTGCCGGCGCCCCTTGTCGGCGATGACGGCGATGGCGTCACCGGTCATCCGCCCTTGCACGCGCAGCTGAGTGGCAAGCGTCAGCGCCGCCGCGTGCAGCTCGCCGTAAGTCATCTCGCCCTGCTCGTCGACAACCGCCACGGCCTGCGGATTGCGCCGCGCATGCTGCACGAAGTCCTGTTGCAGGCTGCGTTCAAACGCATAGCCGAAGGCGGGCGACGCCGGCAACGCCTGGCCCTGCGGTTGCAGACGGATATTTTCCAGCGGCCAGTCGTCGTGGTGCGCCATCTGCTGCAACACGGCGAGATAGTAGCCGGCCAGCCGATCCATCGACGCTTTGCTGAACAGCGCCGAAGCAAAGTTGAAGCGCGCGCGCATCTGCTCCCCCTGCGGCGTCAGCGTGAGCGTAAGATCAAACTTGGCGGTGCGTTCATAAGCGCTCAGATCGACCACCGACAGCCAGTCCGGGCGCGCCAGTGCGCCGCCTTCGCTCTCCAGCGCGAACATGACCTGGAACAGCGGATGGTGCGAAAAATCGCGCGGCAGCGCCAGGTCGTCCACCAGCGCTTCCAGCGACAGCGTCTGATGCTGCTGCGCCTGCAGCGTCGTGGCCGCGACCTGCCGCACAAACTCGACGACGCGATGGCGCGGGTCGATCTGCCGGCGCAAAGGCAGCGTATTGACGAAGAACCCGATCAGATTCTCCAGTTCAGGGCGGCTGCGGTTGGCCAACGGCGTGCCGACCATGACATCGTTCTGGCCGCTGTAGCGGGACAACAGCAACATGAACCCCGCCAGCATCACCGCATGCAGCGTCACCCCCTCTCTGCGCGCCAGCGCATCCAGCGCCTTCACCAGCGCCGCCGGCAACGGCACTTCGCTGTTGTCGCCGCGCTCGTCGAAGACCGCCGGCCGCAAAAAGTCCAACGGCAGCGAGAGTTGCTGGCAGCCCGCCAGCGCTTGCCGCCAAAAGGCCAATTCTTCCGCCCGGCGCTGCACATTTTCCGGCGCTTGTTGCCAGCACGCATAGTCGAGGTATTGCAACGCAGGCTCTGTCGCCTCGCGCCACGTGCCCCGATAGCGCGCGTCCAATTCCTGCAGCAGCACCTCAAGTGACCAGCCGTCAAAGACGATGTGATGGAACACCAACAGGCAAACGGTCGTTTCCCGCTCCGCCGCATCGCGGTAACGGTAGCGCGTGGCGCGCAGCGGCAGCTCGCGCGTCAAATCCATCGGCTGGCTGCAGGCTTGCGTCAGCGCGGCGTCAAATTCATCGGCGCTCAGCGTTAGCACAGGCACCGGCAACGCGGTGTCGCTGACCCACTGGCTGGCTTCGCCCCGATCATTCTGGCGAATCAGGCTGCGCAAGATCTGGTGGCGCTCGACGATCGCCTGCAGGCACTCCGCAAAACGTTCGTCATCGATATCCGGCGACAGCCGCAGCAGCACCGGCGACAGATAATGCGTGGCGTTCACCGACAGTTGCTGAACAAACCACAGCCGCGACTGCTGAAGCGACAGCGGCGCCTCCCGCAGCCCGCCGGGGAGGATCGGCAGCTCGTCCGGCGGCGCCTGACGCTGGGCAGCGATGTGCTCGCTCAGCGCGGCCACCGTCGGGTGCTGATTCAACGTTAGCACCGAGATCTTCGCCCCCGGCAGTTTATTCACTTCGTGGCACAGCCGGATCGCCATCATGGAGTTGCCACCGAGGCGGAAGAAGTTGTCATCCACGCCGACATCGCCCCCCAGCAGCCGATTGAACAGTGCCGACAGGCGAATCTCCAGCGGCGAACACGGCCGGCGAAACGCCGTTTGCGGCTCGATCGGTAGCGGTTCTGGCAATGCCCGGTAATCGACCTTGCGGCTCACCGTCAGCGGCAGCGCCGCCAGCGCCCGCATCGCCGAGGGCAACATGTAGTGCGGCAGCTGCGCCGCCAGCCGTTGCAAGATGTCGCCGGCCTCCGGCTCCGCGCCAGGTTGCGGCACATACCAGGCCGCCAGCTGATCCGCCGTGCCGGGACGCAGGCTCACCACCGCCTCGGCCACCTCAGGCAGCGCGCGCAGCTGCATTTCTATCTCGCCCAATTCGATGCGATAGCCGTTGATCTTGATTTGCTGATCGTGCCGTCCGAGGTACTCCAGACTGCCGTCGGCCAAGCGCCGCACTCTGTCGCCGGTGCGGTACAGGCGCCGGTACGGCTCACGCAGTTCAAAAGGATTGGCGGTGAACGCGGCCTCCGTCAACGTCGGCAGGTTCAGGTATCCGCGCGCCAGACCGACGCCGGCCAGGCACAGTTCGCCTTCCGCCCCCAGCGGCAGCAAGTTATCGTGCTCGTCAACCACATAGCAACGCATGTTGGCGATGGCGTGGCCGATATTGCGCGCGCCGTTGCGGCGATAAATATTCAGGCTGGCGCTGACCGAAGCTTCGGTCGGGCCATACATGTTGGCGACCTGCATGCCGCGGGCCAGGTAATGGTCGAGCGCTTCCTGCGCGCTCGCCTCGCCGCCGGTCGCGAGATAGCGCACCGAAGCCGGCAATTCAGGGAAGATGCCAAGCAGCGCCGGCGGCAGGAAGCAGGCCTCGATGCACCAGGCCGCCATCTGTTCGCACAACAACGCCGGATCTCGTCGCTGCGCTTCGCTCGCGATGAACAGCCGGTGGCCGTTGCCCAGGGCCATGAACACCTCAAAGACGTGCGCGTCAAAGGCCAGCGAGGCGAACTGCAGGCAGTTGAGCGCATCCGGCTCATTGCGCAACAAACGCTGCGTATGGCCAAGCACCATATTGGCTGCACCCCGGTGTTCGCACAGCGTGCCCTTCGGCCGCCCGCTGGTGCCGGAGGTGTAAATCACGTAGGCCAACTGCCGGGCGTCCACACTCGGCAAGCTCGCGGCATCCGCATCGGCGAGCGGTTCATCCGCCGACAGGCAAAGATCGCCCGGCGCCAATCGCTGCGCCGCGGCCTGCAACGCGCTTTCGGTCAGGACGATCGGGCTGTTCACCTCTTGCAGGATATAATCCAGCCGCTGCGCCGGCGCGGCGGGATCCAGCGGCACATAGGCGCCGCCCGCCTTCATGATGGCCAGCATCGCCACCACCGCCTCCGCGCTGCGCTGCAGATACAGCGGGATCAGCGTCTCCGGCGGCATGGCCACGCCGCGCAGCCGTTGATACTCCGCCCGCAGCCGCAGCGCCAGACGATCGCTGCGCTGCGCCAGCTGGCGGTAGCTGAGCGATCCTTTGGCGTCGGTCACGGCGATGCGTTCCGGGTGACGGCGCGCCTGGCGAGCCAGGCCGTCGAGCAGCGTCGCTTCCGCGTCGGCCGTTGCAGGCCCGCTCTCCCAGGCGTCGCGGCAGCGCAAAACCTGTTGCGCCGTCAGCTGCGGCCAAGCGGCAATCGGCGCATCCGGTTCGGTTAACGCGCGCTGCAATAGCCAAAGATACTGCTCCGCCATCTCCGCCATCTGGGTCGCGTCGAACAGATCGGGGCGGTAGCGCAGGCGAAACTCAAAGGCCTGTTCGGTGGGCTGATACTCCAGCAGCAGTTCCGAACCGGCCAGATCGACGTTGAACCGGTGATTGACGCCAATGCGACACCCCTCGAGCGCCAGCGGCGCATCTTTCAGGTAAGCCTGGGTAAAGTTGACGTTCAGCTGACGCACCGGACTGAGGCTCAGCATGTCATAAACCGGTAATTGGCTGTGCCGCAGCTTGCCAGCCACCTTGAGTGCTTTGCTGTAGGCCAGCGTCGCGCGGTACAGCTGATTGAACGTGGCTCCCGGGGCGAGGGTCAAGGGAAACACCGCAGTGTTGACCTGTGCGCCGAAGAACAGCGCCTCGCCGCCCTCCGGCGCGATGGGATAACCGATATGCACCGTTTCCTGCGCAGATTGTCGGGCGATCAGCAGCGCCCACAGCGTTTTGAAGATCAGGAAAGGATTGGCATACCTGACGCCGGATTTCAGCGCTTGCCACTCAGCGAACGGCAACGCAAAGCGCACTTCGCCGGCGCCGGGCGCTTCGGCCGCTGCGCCGGGGAGATAAGGCAACGCCACGCGCGGGGCGCATTCGGCCAGCATGTCGCCCCAGAATGACGCGGAACCGAACTCGTGTTTCAACGCCGCGATATCCGCCTCATAGCGCCGGTACAATGTGCTGATGTCCGTTTCATCCGCCTGCGGCGGCGTCACCGCCGTGCCGCGATTGTAATAGGCAGAAACGGCGCTGTAGAACTCCTGTCCGGACAGGCCGTCGATCAGGATGTGATGAACGACAATGATCAGGTTATAGCGCTGCGGAGCCAGCTCAATCAGGTAGAAGCGGCACAGCGGGCCTTCCCGGAGATCGAACGGCGCATTGATTAACTTACCGACATCGCAATCGGCATCGAGCGTTTCCAGCGCAATTTTTTTCGCCGACCTTACCCAGCGTAATTGCGAGGCGCTGTCATCCAGAACGTGGTGAAACAGAATATAGTCACGGCAAACCCCGTCGATCGCCGCGCGCAGTCGGCCGACGTCCAATTCTCCCTCAATCGTCTGATCCAGCACCAGGTTGTACTCGCAGGAGTGTGGATTGAGCATGTACTCATTCCAAAATGTGTGGGTATAGGGTGAAGCGATGAGCGCGTCCATAAATCAATTCCCTTTTAATATATTCCGTAAATATATAAATAGATATTTATGCATGACATAAATACCGTAAGCGTTATACGATTGAGCTGTTAACTGAAAACCTAAAAAACATAAGAGGGAATATTATTTTATTTTTATAAAAAATAAAGCCACAAAAATACAAATAAATAAATATGATAAAAATCAATCAGATAAAATATATTTTTATTTTCCACCAATGAATTAACCACATTGCATTCATTAATAAAATAAATGAGATAAACAAATTAAAAAAACGAATAGGATTATGTTTAAGATAAGCCGGGGTGATTTAAAAACGCCCAGCACATCGCTATTGAATAGAGAATTTTCTTAATTGAAAACACGCCTCTTTCGGCTGCGCTATTCCAAAGCATACGATATCGGAATATCCTATACTTTTGCAGGATGCAGTTTCCTTCCCCTTGAATGCCGGTACAGGGAGTCAAAAATGGCTATTTTCGCCCCCTTGCGGGCAACTCTTTCAGCATTATTGGCAGAATTATCTGATGAATAAAAAACGTCCCGCCTTGACCCCGGCAACCCTGTTATTGCTACAGCCGATCTATATCGGCTCGGCCCTGGCGGCGGAGCAAAAAGACAGCGACACCCTGGTGGTGATGGCGCAACCCACCGGATTGACGGAGCTGGGGTCGCCGGTCTCCGTCAGCGTGATCGACGGCGAAGACCTGCGCAACGCCGCGCCGCAGATTAACCTGTCGGAAAACCTCGGCAGCGTGCCGGGCCTGCAGATCCAAAACCGGCAAAATTATGCGCAGGATCTGCAGCTGTCGATACGCGGGTTCGGTAGCCGCTCGATGTTCGGCGTGCGCGGGGTGCGCATGTACGTCGACGGCATTCCCGCCACCATGCCCGACGGCCAAGGGCAAACCTCCAATATCGACATCAATTCCGTCGAACGCATCGAGGTGCTGCGCGGCCCCTATTCCGCGCTGTACGGCAACGCCTCGGGCGGGGTCATCAATGTTGACACCATTACCGGCACCCAGCCGCCGACACTGGAGGCCGGCGGCTATTTCGGCAGTGACAACACCTGGCGCTACGGGGTGAAAGCGACCGGCGCCACCGGCGACGGCACCCAGGCCGGCGACGTCAACTACGCCATCTCCGGCACCCGCTTTACTACCCAGGGCTACCGCGATCACAGCGCCGCGCGGAAAAACCTCGGCAACGGCAAGCTCGGCGTGCGGCTGGACGACGTCAGCACCCTGACGCTGATGTTCAACAGCGTCTCAATCGATGCCGGCGATCCGGGCGGCCTGACCGAAGCGGAATGGAAGGAAAACCCGCGCCAGGCGCCGCGCGCGGATCAATACAACACCCGCAAATCGCTCGACCAGACCCAGGCCGGCCTGCGCTATCAACGCCAGATGAGCGAACGCGACGAACTGACCCTGACCGCCTACCACGGCGAGCGCCACACCACGCAGTACCAATCGATCCCGATGGGGCCGCAGCTCAACCCCACCCACGCCGGCGGGGTGATCGTGCTGGAAAGAAAATATCAGGGCATTGACACTCGCTGGAAGCATGAGGATACTCTCGCATCGTTACCGGTAACACTGATCGGCGGTCTGGATTATGAAACCATGACCGAACGCCGGCAGGGGTTCGAAAACTTTATTCTGCGAGACGGCACAGTGGACTACGGCGAGAAAGGCGACCAGCGGCGCAACGAGAAGAACCGCATCTGGAACCTGGATCCTTACCTGCAAACCTCCTGGCAACTGACGCCGCACTGGACGCTGGATGCCGGCCTGCGCTACAGCACGGTCAGCTTCGACTCGACCGACTATTACATCACGCCGCGCAACGGCGACGACAGCGGCAGCAAGCGCTACCACCAGTGGCTGCCGATGGGCTCGCTCAACTACAAGATCAATCCGGCGTGGAACGTTTATCTCTCCGCCGGCCGCGGCTTTGAAACCCCCACCATCAACGAGCTCTCATACCGCCCCGACGGCCAGGCGGGCCTCAACATCGGCCTGCAGCCGTCTACCAGCGACACCGTCGAGCTGGGCAGCAAGCTGCGCCTCGGCAACGGCCTGGTGAGCGCCGCCCTGTTCCAGACCGAGACCGACAACGAACTGGTGGTGGCGGAAAGCAGCGGCGGGCGCACCAGCTATGCCAACGCCGGTAAAACCCGGCGGCGCGGCCTCGAGCTGGCGCTGGATCAGGAGTTTGCGCTGGACTGGCGCCTGAATATGGCCTGGACGCTGCTGGACGCCACCTACCGCAGCGATATGTGCGGTAAATCCGGCTGTACCCCCGCCGGCAATCGCCTGCCGGGCATCGCACGCAATATGGGCTACGCCTCGCTGGCCTGGGCGCCGCCGGAAGGCTGGCACGCCGGCGCGGAGCTGCGCTACATGAGCGACATTCAGGCTAACGACGCCAACAGCGCGCAGGCGCCCTCTTACACCGTGGCCGGCGTAAACGCCGGTTATCGCTTTACCTGGAACCGCTGGGCGCTGGACGTCTTCAGCCGGGTAGACAATGTGTTCGATCGCCGTTACGTCGGTTCGGTGATCGTCAACGAAGGCAACGGCCGCTATTTCGAGCCGGCGCCGGGTCGCAACTGGGGTGGCGGCGCCACCTTGTCTTACCGCTTTGAATAAGGCAAAGCACCTTAAGGTTAAAAAACGGGATGGGTTTTACGTCACCCTAGCGGCTTCCCGCTGAAATATTAGGGATAAACCGCGTGTTTTTTCCGATTTGGCTTAATCTCTAAATCGGGGACTTTCATTTTTGGTAAGGGTATTGCTATGCAAAATAAAGCGTCACTATCGCCGCTTATCGTCATAACGGCGCTATTTGCCGCGCTGAGCGGGCTTTATCTGCTCGGCGGCGGCATTTGGCTGGCCAAGTTGGGCGGTTCGCTGTATTACATCATCGCCGGGCTGGTGCTGCTGGCGACCTCCTGGCTGCTGTTCCGCCGCCGCGCCACCGCGCTGCTGCTGTACGCGGTATTCCTGCTGGGCACCACTATTTGGGCCCTGTGGGAAGTTGGCCCGGACTTCTGGGCGCTGACGCCGCGCCTGGACGTCACCTTCTTCTTCGGCCTGTGGCTGGTGCTGCCGTTTATCTACCGTAAGCTGGTCGCCAACGGCAAGTTCGCCTACGGTGCGCTGAGCGCGGCGCTGGCAATTACCGTCATCGCGCTGGCCTATGCCGTATTCAACGATCCGCAAGAGATCAACGGCACTCTCGACGCCGCGCAGGTGCAGCCGAAAGACGCCAACGGCGCCGACTGGCCGGCCTATGGCCGCACCCAGGAAGGCACCCGTTACTCGCCGCTGAGCCAGATCAACGACAAAAACGTTGGCCAGCTGCAAGAGGTTTGGCGTTTCCAGACCGGCGATCTGAAGACCGCCAATGATCCGGGTGAGATCACCAACGAAGTCACGCCGATCAAGATCCGCGATACCCTTTACATGTGTACGCCGCACCAGAAGCTGTTCGCGCTGGATGCCGCCACCGGTAAAGAAAAGTGGAAATTTGATCCGCAGCTGAAGTACAACCCGACCTTCCAGCACATCACCTGCCGCGGCGTGTCTTACCACGAAACCGCTGCAGCCGCGGGCGCCGCCGGCGATGCCGCACCGGCGATGTGCGCGCGCCGCATCATTCTGCCGGTCAACGACGGTCGCCTGTTCGCGCTGGACGCCGACACCGGCAAACCGTGCCCGGACTTCGCCAACAACGGCGAGTTGAACCTGCAGAGCAACATGCCGTATGCGACGCCGGGCCACTACGAGCCGACTTCGCCGCCGGTGATCACCGATAAAGTGATCGTCATCGCCGGCGCCGTGACCGACAACTACTCCAACCGCGAGCCTTCCGGCGTCATTCGCGGCTTCGACGTCAACAGCGGCAAGCTGCTGTGGGCCTTCGATCCGGGCGCGAAAGATCCGAACGCCATCCCGGCGGACGAGCATCACTTCGTGCCGAACTCGCCGAACTCCTGGGCGCCGGCCGCCTATGACGCCAAGCTGGATATCGTCTATCTGCCGATGGGCGTTTCCACGCCGGACATCTGGGGCGGCGATCGCACCCCGGAAATGGAGCGCTACGCCAGCGGCCTGTTGGCGCTGAACGCCTCCACCGGCAAGCTGGCCTGGTTCTATCAGACGGTACACCACGACCTGTGGGATATGGACGTGCCGGCGCAGCCGACCCTGGCGGACATTACCGACAAGAGCGGTAAAAAAGTGCCGGTCATCTACGTGCCGACCAAAACCGGCAACATCTTCGTGCTGAACCGCACCAACGGCGAGCTGGTGGTGCCGGCCCCGGAGAAACCGGTACCGCAGGGCCCGGCCAAAGGCGACCGCCTGTCGCCGACCCAGCCGTTCTCCGAGCTGACCTTCCGTCCTGAGAAGAAACTGACCGGTGCGGACATGTGGGGCGCGACCATCTATGACCAGCTGGTCTGCCGCGTGATGTTCCACAGCCTGCGTTATGAAGGCACCTTCACCCCGCCGTCCGAGCAGGGCACGCTGGTGTTCCCGGGTAACCTCGGCATGTTCGAGTGGGGCGGCCTGGCCGTCGATACCGATCGCGAAATCGCCATCGCCAACCCGATCGCGCTGCCGTTCGTGTCCAAGCTGATCCCACGCGGCCCAGGCAACCCGATTGAGCCGCCGGAAGGCGACAAGGGCGGCAGCGGCACCGAGTCCGGCGTACAGCCGCAGTATGGCGTGCCGTTCGGCGTGACCCTGAACCCGTTCCTGTCACCGTTCGGTCTGCCGTGCAAACAGCCGGCCTGGGGTTACATTTCCGCCGTGGATCTGAAAACCAACGACATCGTGTGGAAAAAACGCATCGGCACCGTGCGCGACAGCTCCCCGCTGCCGCTGCCGTTCAAAATGGGCATGCCGATGCTGGGCGGCCCGGTGACCACCGCCGGTAACGTGTTCTTCATTGGCGCCACCGCAGACAACTACCTGCGTGCCTTCAGCGTGACCAACGGTGAAAAACTGTGGGAAGCGCGCTTGCCGGCCGGCGGCCAGGCGACGCCGATGACCTATGAGGTCAACGGCAAGCAGTACGTGCTGATCTTCGCCGGCGGCCACGGTTCCTTCGGCACCAAGCTGGGTGACTATCTGGTCGCTTACGCCCTGCCCGACCAGAAGTAACCGCTGCTGTTAATACCGCGCAAAGCACGCCGCAAGGCGTGCTTTTTCTTTTCCCGCACCGCCGACTGCCCCTCGTAATACCCTTAATTTTTTACTCTCAATATTGATAATGGTTATCATTCGCAATATTATGAGTGCGTGGCCCCGGCAGCGGCCCGAAATCCTTCTCTAGCTTAATGGGCAATACAACGATCGGCCGCCTGCGGGCGGCTTTATTCGGAGGCGCATGGTCGACCATACTCGGAAGCATCGAAAGAAAATTCTGCAAGCGGCGGTGAAGACGCGGCGCGCCGCTCTGCCGCTCGCGGCGAACTCCCCCGCCACTGCGCATTTTATTGGTTTGCCCCATCAGACGGAGGCCGTGCTGGTGCACCTGGTCGGCCATGATGACGCACAAGAGGAGCATGAATGAACCTGCAGCCCTTTACCGCCATGCTGATGTTCGCCTACGTGCTGTTGATGGTGCCGCTGCTCTACATCATCGACAGCCGGCTGAGCGCCAGCAAACTGGTGCGCAAAGCCACACAAAACGTCATCATCATCGTGTTGACGCTACTGTTCTTCAGCGCGATGACGCTGCTGTATTGACGCCGCAGCGGTTCCGGCGCCAAGCCGCGCACCTGAACCGCACCCCTCTCCTCGCGACCGCTCTACGGTTTTCAGGCCCCCTTGCCGCAGCCAGTGGTATAAATCGACGTTGCGCTTGAACCCCAGTTTTCTCATCGCTGCCTGTTTGTGGTTACTGACGGTCTTCACGCTCAACGCCAAATAACGCGCTATCGCCGTCGGCGGCATTTCCCAGGCCAGATAGCGCATCACATCCTGTTCGCGGCGGGTAATGCGCTGTCGCTCGCACCAATAACAGCGGCGCGCTTCGCTATCAGACGTCTGCAACGCCAGCGCCTGTTCCACCCGGCTCAGCACGAGGCCGATCGTATCGTTGCGAAAGATCACACCCGATTCGCTGATGCAGCGCGGCTTGTCGCGCCAACGGGTGTCATCCGGCGCACGCAGAGAAAAATTAATCTGTTTACCGCCCTCCGCGGCACGCAGGCAGAATCGCGCCTGCCAATCCCTTTCCACGGACTGGAACACCATATCCGCCTGCGCCGCCGCGGCGGGATCCAGCAATCGAACCGGAATCGCCCTGCGGGCAAAATAAGACAGCAGCACCCGCTGCAGCCCTTCAATAAAAAAGCGGTCGTTATCGATGAACGCCAGGGACAGACTATTTCCCATCGGTACCTTCTCCATGAAATCTCCCTTTTCGCACCCAGATGCACGTCATCCTTTCCGCTTATCAGCGATAAAAAGACCGATGACGGCCTTGCGGTGATACGCGGCCTTAAGCGCGACCAAGCGGCTACGGCAGCGCCAGAATGGCGACCGACTGCCCAGAGTAATCACCGGCTTTGACCGTTCCGGTCACGCCGAGCGTTGAAGTGACCGGCAACGTGATGCCGCTCGTGTCGGCAGTGAACGGATACCCCTGATTGCCCAACACGCCATTGATGCGCAGCGTGCTGTAGACGCCCGAGTTGTTGCCCAGATCCAAACGGCCGCTGCTGCCGGTGCGGATATACATGACGATATTCATCTTCTGCGAACACACCACCCGCAGACTGCCGCGCGCGGTATTACCCGCCAGTTCAGTGTCCTGCAGCACGCCATGGTTCAAATCGAGCTGCTGCTCATCAATGCCGCACACCCCGACCGGCGGCGGCGCGATGCCGCAGACGCTGCTGGGCATCAGGCGCGCATTGCTCCCCGTTACCACGGAACCAGAACGCGTGTTGTAAAACAACCCGACGCACTCCTGAGTGATCGACTCCCCCACGTGCGAAGTGCTCCCCTGTATCGGCAACGGATAGATGCTTTGATAAAAACGGCTGAGCTCGCCCATCGTCGCCAATTGAGTAATTTGCGGATAACGCGTCGAGCCGACAACGTAGGCAGACGGTGACACCGAAGATGTGCCCCCGGTGTTGGTGCTGGTATGCCGGTGGTTAATGCCGATAGCGCAATTTGCCTGCTGATAGCAGGGATTGGGCGACAGGTCGTCCATATCCCAGCTTTCAAGCACGAACTTATAGCTAGCGTTGGAGGGAGAGCCGGTGCTTTGGGTGACGTACGAATAGATTTGTGCCGAGCACAGCCCCGGCGCCAGGCCAAGCAGTAGAGACATCCATCTGAAGTGAGCACGCTGCATCGCGTCAGGTCCTTATTCTGTTTTGCCGAATACCGGGCCGGCCCGGCGTTTATTGATAGTCCAGGTTGAAAGTCGCAATGGCGTTGAACGCGCCGCGACCGATGGTCTTCTTCGCCAGCGCCTCCGGTTCGCCCCGCACATAAGCCTGCACGGCGATCACCGTACTGCCGTTCTGCAACGGGTATTTGCCGCCGGCGCTGTTGAGCGGCAATGGCCGCCCTTGCGCGGTTTCCATGCCGATGGCGATCCCGCTGGCCTCGCTGCTCGCCGCCAGCGCCAACAACCCCGGCAACTGCGGGTTTTCCTCGCCCTTGAAGGTGATCGACACCGTTTTTCCCAGACTCAGATCGCATTCGGACAGCCGCAGCTCGAACGGTTGGCTCAACGTGCGCTGATTCAGGTACAGGTATTTGTCGACCACGGTGCCGAAATCCAGTTGGATATCTTCGTCGCCCGGCTGAATGACACAGGGCTCCGCCACCAGCGCGCCGTGCATATACAGATTGTCCGCCGCTCGCACCATGCCGCTCGCGCCCAGTGAAAACAGCAACAGCCCCGCCGTCGCCCAGCGGCGTCTTGGCGTCATTTTCATACGTGTTCCCTCCTTCACTGGTAGTCAGCCTGCAGGGTCGCCGTGGCGTCGAACGCCCCTTCCGTCAAGGTTTCCCCCGCCTTGCCGACCGGCACCGCTTCCAGCACCGGCGGCTTGAGCGGATCGATGGGCAGCGAACTGCCCACTTTGAATGGCGCGGCATTTTGGTAAATGCGAATGCCCAGATAACGGTGGTTGGTTTGCACCGCCGCCTCATCGAAAGAGGTCGCCGTGCCGTTCAGGCGCAACATCATGTCCCACTTGCCGATCCCCGGCTCGCAGGTAATGCGATAGCCGATGGTTTGCCGGTAATTCACGCCGTCGACCTTATTGATACCGACGCGATCGCCGAAATCCACATCGATCACGCCATCATCGTTGATGGTGCAGGGCGGCGGCTCGATCAGCGTGCCGCGGAACTGCATATCGACCGTTTTTTCCGCCCAGGCGAAGTGGCACACCACGCCGGCGCACAGCAGCACGCTCGCCGTTAAACGCTGTTTCATGCTCTAGCTCCTGCGTTACTGATAGTCCACTTTCATCGTCGCGCCGGCGGTGAATTCGCCCGCCGTCAGTTTGGCAGTGGCCGATTTCACCGGCACCGCCTCAAGCGTCGGCGTGACGGGATAGGTAAAACTCAACCACTGATTGATCGGCCAGCGGCCGCCCCCGTGAAGCAGCGCGATGCCCAGTCCGTCCTGGCTGGTGCGCAACAATTGACCGTCGAAACCGGCCGCCGCCCCCTGAACCTGCAGTTTGAGAGCGTTGCTGCTCTGCCCGTTGCACGTCAGCGTATAGTTCACCGGCCGCCGATAGTTGCTGCCGTCGATCCGGGTGGTCATCACTTCATCGCCGAAATTCACCTCGATAGGCTGCCCACCGTTGATAACGCAGGGAGGGGAAAGCACGGTGACCCGCACGTTCACCAGGGTGTTCGCCTCAGCCGACAGTTGAACCAGCGCCAACAGCCCCGCCAGCCAGAGCGCCGTTCGGCTTCGTTTCATCATCTGCGCCATCTCGCCGCCTCAGTCATAACTCAGCCTAAAATCCACCGCCGCCCGATAAGCGCCGGCCATCAACGGCGCCGCGGTTCGCTCCGGCGCGACGGTGTAGCTCAAGGTATTCTGCCCCGGCGTCAGCATCAGCGGCTCACCGCGGCTGCCCAGGCGAACGTCGCGGCCGCGGCCGTCCAGCAGGCGCAGCCCCAGACCAGACACGCCCTGCGCTTT
This sequence comes from Serratia sp. MF1(2023), assembly GCF_030954545.1. Lineage (NCBI taxonomy): Bacteria > Pseudomonadati > Pseudomonadota > Gammaproteobacteria > Enterobacterales > Yersiniaceae > Serratia > Serratia sp. MF1(2023). Next base: position 92,429 of record NZ_JAVHUX010000003.1, read on the forward strand.
CACCAACTGTGGGTTGTCCATATCCGCCGGCGCGCCGAAGCTGACCGTCACCGCCGGTTGGTTCGGCGCCCAGGTCAGCGCGCCGGTGCGCGCATCGCGCTGGCTGGTCGAGGCGCGCAGACAATCTTGCAGACGCAGCTCGAACGCCACCGGCAGCCCGCGATCGCCGGCCTGCCGCAAGCGTGCGGTGCCGGTTTCCCCCAGCCAAATATCCTGCCGCGCGCTGGTCATCTCCAACCGACAGGCACTCTCCGTCAGCGCGCCGCGCACCTGCAACACGCCGTTGGCGCCTTCCACCTGCCAGTTGTCGGCCGCGACGGCTTTCGGCAATAGCAGCGGCAACATCAGCGCCAGGCCGCCCATCGCGGCGTAATAGCGCCATTCGCAGCGCTGCGGCAGGCTGTCCTTTTTCAGTTTTCGTTTCATCCTTTGCACCTGAGTCACTCTCCCGTCGATAACGGCCTGAACAGAGGGTTATGAAGCCGGTTTCTTTTCCGGCACCACTTTGCAACTGCCGCCGCTGCAGCTGAAACTGAGCTGCGGCCGGCCGCCGTAGTCGTTGATATAGGTCAGCACCGGGCTACCGCCCAGGGCCGCCGCGCTCACGGTCAGCCGCGCATTGCTCTTGGGCGCGATCATGAAGGGCTCGAAACCCTGCGCGCCTTCGCCGTGCTTTTTGCTCCCGGCATCGACAATGGTGATGTAATAAGGGGTCGGGTTATTGACCTGATAGCCGTCTCCCTGCCGCGTCAGTGTCAGTTGCTCTTGCCACGGCGTCGCCATGTCGGCGCGGCTCGGCACGATCGCCGTCGGCCGGTAAAACAGCTTGATGCGCGTTTGCAGCGCGATCTGCAGCGTGTTCGGTTTGTCGCTCTTCGGCGGGATCTCGCGCAAATTGAAGTAGTACAGGCTCTCGCGATCCTGCGGCAGCTGTTTGGCCGCCGGCAGCGCCTGAATCTTTATCTGGCTCGGTTTGCCCGGCTCGATGCGCTGCACCGGCGGCAGCACCACCAGCGGGCTCTGAATCTTGTTGCCCTGCTCGTCCTCCAGCCAACCCTGCGCCAGATACGGCAGCTGTTTGTTCTGGTTGCTGAGGTTCAGGCTGACCGAGCTCTGGCCGCCGTCAAAGATCACCCGGGTACGATCGAGCGCGATCGCCGCCGATGCCTGCTGCGACATCGCTATGCTCAACAGGGCGATCGCCGCCGCGGTCTTCAGGGAAATGTTCTGCATGTTGTCGATTACTCCAGATTCAGAATGATGAATTTATTCAGCCGGGGCGAGCGGCCGGCAAGGCAGCAACAATGTGCGCATCAGCATGTCGGCCGGCAGCGAAGACGGCAGCTGTATTTGGCACTGTGCGGCGCCATTCCAGTGGACCGTCATGGTTTCACCGGCGTTGATGCCGCTCAGGTAGACGCTGCCGCCGTCGTTGACGATGCCGGTTTCCTGTTTGCGGGCGTTCAACACCGTAGCGCCGAACGGCGGCGTACTGCCGTCCGCCAGTTTGACGATCGCCATTGCCTTCTCACCGGCGATCACATCGAACTTGCGGTAGCCAATCGCCCCTTCCGTCAGGGTGGCCTGCACCACCGATCGGGTGGCCTCGGCGTTGTCTCCCAGCTTGTTCAGATCGATGCTGGCCTTGTTGCGGTAATAACTGTTGACGTCCGCCACCACCGCCTTGCCGAAGCGGTTGGTGCTCACGGTGCTGCCGTAGCCGCGCACCGGTACCCCGGCTACGCCGTTGGTGTCCAGCAACAGGCGCGTACCGCCCATAACGGTAGAGCGATGCAGCGCGCCGCCTTCCTGCGTGACGGTCATCCCTCCCTGCGCGGACAGGCCAACGGCGCTGTAGCGCCCGGCCTGATAGCTGGCGTTGGCGCTCAGACGCGCCACGTCGCCCTCGTGGTTGTAGTAGCCGTTCAAATTGGCGCCGCTACGCGCGCTGCCGGCGCTCACCTGATAGTTGTTGTGTTCGTCGACGCGGTTGTAGTACCCCACGCGATGAGTGTTGTCGTTGCGATTCACCGTGGTGTTGTAGCTGAGAGTGGCACCATTGCCCCACGGCATTGACAGCGACAGATACATGCCGTCGTCGTTGGTCTCGTTGTAACGGTTGCGATAAGCCGACAACGACAGGCTTAGGTTTTTGAAGTCGCCGATGTCGAAATAGCGCGACGCCGTCAGGCTGTAACGGTCATTGGCCGGGCGATCCCAATAAGTCTGATGGTTGTAGTTGAGGTAGGTGCTCAACCCCCAGTCGCGGAACTGCTTGTTAAAGGTGATGGTGTACATCTCCTTGTTGTTGCCGACCCGATTACCGTAATAACGCGCGTCGAGGTATTCGCTCATACTCATGTAGTCTTCTTCCGAGAAACGGTAGCCGGCGAAGGTGACCTGGCTGTCCAACTCATCGAAGGTTTTCGAATAGCTCACCCGGTAAGAACCGCCGCTCAGCGTTTTTTCCTGCTGCGGCAGGCGCGCCCGCGATTGGGTGGCGTCGAACGACAGCGCGCCGAACATCATCAGATCGCGCCCCACGCCCAGCGAAAGGGCGTTATAATCGCCGCCCGCCAACGCGCCGCCATACAACGACCAGCCGTTGCTGATGCCCCATGAGAATTCGCCGGTGCCAAACAGCGGCCCGCGAGCGTGGTGTTGCCAGTCGGACGGCTTGCCCGCCGCCAGTTTGAAACGCCACGAGCCCGGGCGGGTCAGATACGGAATGCTGGCGGTGTTCATCTTGAACGCCTGTACGCTGCCGTCCTGTTCTTCCACCCGCACATCCAACTCGCCGGAGATGGCGTCATTGATGTCCTGAATACGGAACGGCCCCGCCGCCACCTGGGTTTCATAAATGACCCGCCCCTGCTGACTGATGGTCACCTTGGCGTTGGTTTTGGCCACGCCGACCACCTCTGGCGCATAGCCGCGCAGGTTGGGCGGCAGCATATTGTCGTCGGAGACCAGACTCGCGCCTGAAAAACGGAAGCTCTCGAAAATGCCCGAATCCAAATAGTCTTCACCCAGCGTCAGGCGCGAACGCAGCGCGGGGATGGCGCGGTAGGCGTAATAGCGGCTCCACTCCAACTTCTTATCGGTAGGCTGCCCGACACCGGTTTGATGGTTAAGCTGCCCCTGCCAGTCGGCGCGAAGACGCCAGGCGCCGAGATTGGCGCCGGCGGTACCGTTGCCGCTGACGCTATACTCGCGAGTGCCCTCCTTTTGCTGATGCCGGCTTTGAGCATTGAGGTTATAGTCGAACAACAACCCCGGAATGCCCTCATCCCAGCGCGACGGCGGATCCCAGTCTTCCGAGCTGTACTCCATATAAGCCTGCGGCACGCTCAGATAGAGCGCAGCCGTCGCAAGATCGCCGCGCGACGCCATGCCTTTCAGGCTGGATTCGTCCAGACACTCACCCTGATGCCACCAGCTGAGCGATCGCATCATCTCTTGCTTCAGCCCCAATTGTTCGACCAACGCTTTGGTGATGCAGGCCCGGCTGCCGTCCGGATCGCTGTCCGGCGGATAAAACGATATTTTTTGCTCCGGCAGTTCGTTTTTATTGATATGAACCACCATGCTGTAACTCCCCGGCATAATGTAGCCGCTGCGGGAAAATTGGCTTAGGTCGATATTTTTCCGATCGTTAACATCCAGAATATCGGTATTAAATTGAATACCGTCTTCAGCGTAAACACGCGTTGATGAACTTCCCAGTGCCAGCGTGATACATAACCCCAAAACCTGAAATCGAAATAGCTTCCCAGCAGGTGATAACATCATATCCCTAACCTTTATCGTATATTTCCGTCGTTGCGGCCCACCGTAAGCCGTAATAAAAACTTCAGTAATAATCCAGCTTGAAGCGCACCGCAGAAAAATAGCTTCCGGCATGCAGCGGTTGCTTATTGGCAACCAGCTTGATGGAATAATTGAGCGACATGCTTCCTGGTGAAATATCGCCACGCGGCAAAGGCACGCCGGGCGCCGCGATATTCCCTTGGCCATCGGATATTTGCAGCGCCACACCCTTCGCGTCTCCGCGCACGCCGAATAACTCGCCATCGGCATCGCCGTCAAAAACAACCTGGAATTGCTTCCAGTTCGGCAAATTGGGCTTTGGCCGTTCAAACGTGCAGTTGATTAATTCGATGGTGAATGGGCGCGTATTGCCCTGTCCATCGCGCGCAATATTTCCCAGCGGCAACACATCCATATCGATAGTCTGATCGCGACTGCCGGCGGCAATGGCGCAAGCGGTATCGATAATGGCTCCTTGCATATTCACTCGCCCCCATCCCTGAACCTTGGGAGCAGCCTGAGTGGCCGGAATAACTAGCATGGTCATCAATATGCAAGGAGACACTAAATGGTAAATAAACCGGTTCATTGAATACCCCTGACAAATACCCTTCATCCTGGGAAAATGCATGCGGGATATCCCGCATGCATAAAAGACGTCACGCCAATGGCGATGAGACTTATTGGTAAGCCAGTTTGAAATCGGCTACGGCGGTGAAATCACCTGGAACCACGGTGGCGGAAGCGCCGTCACCCTGCAGGTAAGCCGCGAAGCGCAGCGTATTGTTGCCGTCGTTCAACGTCTGAGGAGCCGTTGCGGTGCCCAGTTTGATCGGATTGCTCGCCATGTCGGTAATGGCGATGCTGGCGCCGCTGGCGGTACCGATGATGCCCAGCAGATCAGGGTTCGCGGCGGAAGCCTTGCCGTCAAAAGTGGTGGTGACGGTTTTCAGCGTGGAGGTGTCGCACTGTTCCAGTTTAATATCGAACTGACGCGGCGCTGATTTGCCGCCATTTTTCAGCGCGACATTGGAAATCTGCCCCATTTCCACAGTTTGATCGACCGATTCAGGCGCAATGGAGCAAGGAGCATCAATAATAGAACCGGTAAAAGTCACTTTGCCATGACCCTGATCGGCGGCATTCGCCAGAGAAGACACGCCAAACGCCAGAATAGTTGCCAGCATGATTTTGTTCAGTTTCATAATTCACTTATTCCTTTAATATTGTGTAAAAAGCGCAGGATTGCTCCCGTTCCTTTAACAGCCATTTATACATTCCAGAATGAATAACGGTATTACTCTTCGCCAAAAAGAAAGACGTCGCAATTGTGAAATCGCGACTGTCAATTCATTACCACCCAATTAGGGTTATAAACGAATAGCTAAACAGGCAAAAGAAAAACACGCTTAAATAAAGATCGTCTAAAGACTTACCCTTCAGAGATATTTAAAATAAGTTCCGTCTTACCCGCTCATTTTGGCCTGGTTATTCTTACAAAAACACTCACACCTTGGAAAGCCATTTTAATCAAAACCAATAAATACAAAATATAAGCCCAAAAACCACGAGACGAATATATTTTTGCGAGACAACAGATCGTAAAAGCAATAACACCAGTAAATTGTATCGAAAAACATATTTTCCACGACATTAACGATCGCCATTTTGCTATTTGCGTTATAATGCGCCGAGAAAGAGAAGGAAGACTTAACGATCCGAACAGGTGAAAACCAGGCTCGGAAGTACACCATGGAGCAAAACAATGAAATACAGCCAATACACACAGCCTGCCGGGCCCCCGGCAACGGCATTCTCCATCCTGCCCCTTGCGCGCCGCCGGGTTATAGCGGCGAAAATATCAGGTTCAGACGGCCGTCCGGGAATAGCTCAGGAGCGTCTTGTCGGCAACCGGCACTATTCTCTGACCCATCTTTTACCGCTATATCAAAACTCACCTGAAGTTTAAGGGAGGCTTACATGGCAAAACGCATCTCAAAACAACAAGAATTGCAGAACCTGCAGCAACATTTACTCACGACGCTACACAACCTGTGCCCTTCAGCCAGGGAAACGCCGCCGCCGCCCCCCGGCGAATGGCCCACCACGCGCCAATTGGCCGAGTCCAACGACTTGACGATTTATCAGGCGCGCAATTTGCTGCTGAGCCTGGCGGGCAAGGGAAAAGTGCTGGTCACCCAAGGCCCTGTCAATAACTCACTGCGCTGGTATCCTTCGACTCACCACTCCTGACGACGCCATTTTCTTGTCGGCGGCCGTTCAATCGGCGCCGGCAGTTTCCCGATAATACACGGTTAACCTTTCCTCTCTCGCCTCATCCGCGGATATTTCCGCAGCCAGCGCCCGCTGACCATGCGCCAATAGAACAAGGCGCCGCGCACCGCCCAATCGAGGAACATCCCCAACCAGACGCCCACCACGCCCATGCCCAGTTCAATGCCCAGCGCGTAGCCCGCCACCACGCGGCAGCCCCACATGCCCAGCATCGTCACCCACATGGCAAAGCGGGCATCGCGCGCGCCTTTCAGCCCGGCAGGCAACACCCAGGAAGCGGCCCAGATCGGCATAAAGGCGGCGTTGAGCCAAATCAGGGTTTTCACCACCGATTTCACGTCATCCTGCGAGGTATAAAACGCGGCGAATACCCCGGCCAGCGGCGCCGTGCCCCAGGCGATGGCGGTTAGCCCAAGGGTAGACAGCCAGAAAATATGGCGCAGCTGCCGCTCCGCCTGGCCGATCTCGCCTTTGCCGAGCCGCCGGCCGACGATGATGGTCGAGGCCGATCCCAACGCGTTGCCCGGCAAGTTGATCAACGAAGCGATGGAGAAGGCGATGAAGTTACCGGCGATCACGTTGGTGCCCATGCCGGCGACGAACATCTGCGTCAACAGCTTGCCGCCGTTGAACAATACCGATTCAACGCTGGCGGGAATGCCGATCCCCAGCACTTCCCACAGGATGCTCATCTTCAGCGGCGTGAAATAGCTTTTCAGCGCGATGTGCAGCGCCGGGTTAAAACCGATCGCCAGCACATAGAGAATGGCGATGGCGCCGATATAGCGGGAAATCGTCAGCCCCAGCCCGGCGCCGACGAAGCCCAGCCCGTGCCAACCCAGCATGCCGTAAATCAGGATGCTGCTGATGATGATATTGAGGATATTCATGCCGCCATTGATCAGCAGCGGGATCTTGGTGTTGCCCGCGCCGCGCAGGGCGCCGCTGCCGATCAGCGCAATCGCCGCCGCCGGGTAGCTCCACACCGTGGTCTGCAGGTAAGAGAGCGCCAGCGCTTTCACTTCCGGCGAGGCCGCGCCGGCGATCACATCGATGATCGGTTCGCCCGCCAGATGAATGCCCGCCGCCAACAGCAGCGCCACGCCGGTCATCAAGACCAGCGACTGACGCGCCGCCGCCCGCGCGCGCCTGCGATCCCGCTTGCCGAGGCTGAAGGCCACCACCACGGTGGTGCCGAGATCCACCGCGGCGAAAAAGGCGATGATCACCATGTTGAAGCTGTCCGCCAGCCCCACCCCGGCCATCGCCTCTTTGCCGAGCCAGCTCACCAGAAAGGTGCTCAGCACCCCCATCAGCAGCACGCAGGCGTTCTCCAGGAAGATCGGCACCGCCAGCGGCGTGATCTCGCGCCAGAACAGCACGCGGTAGCTTTTCCGTTTGGCGTACCAGGGCGTATTTTCCACGCGCTGACGCAGGGCGGCATACAGGTTCAAGGTGGGCTCGGTGGATAAAAGTGAAACATCATTTCAAATGATGATCGATAAATCGTTATCCTGCAAAGAATTTTTGGGCGCCCGTGACGAGCACCCGACAGGCTTGCCGCAACGCTACTCCATGTAGTCTTCCTGATCGGCCTGCGCCGCCGCGATAAAGCGCGCGGTGCTGCGGCTGAGCGTGGCGCATTTATCCGTCAGCAGCTGATTGTCCTGCTGCAGAGTCAGGTAGCGCGCTTGGGTGAGCGCCGGCAGCTGCCGATACCCTGCCGCATGCGTGTCCCAGCCGCGGTGCTGCGCCGTACGCATCGCGGTGCGCTGCAATTTCACATCGTCCGGCACTTCGCTGCGCCCGCACGCCACGCGCAGGAAATGCCCGCCGGCCAGCATCAGAGCGATGTGATCCAACTGCGCCTGCAGCGGCGGCGCCGGTTTATGCGCCGTCTGCTGACAACCCGCAAGCAGCAGCAACGCCACCGCGCCGCAAAGAGAAGTGCGAAACAGAGTAGACATGGGCGCTCCCGGAAACCTGTGGGTGATGCAATGATCTTAGGTGAGCGGATGCCGGGCGGCAAGGCGGGCTACACGCTTAGCGCCGGCCGCTGCTGACCTTGGTGGCGCGGGCGGGGTTGCCGGCGACGAACTCCAGCGTGGGGGAATAGTAAAACGGCAGCCAGGCGTTATAGCCGCTCTCCCACTCCCATTTGACCGGGCAGGGCCACAGCATGTCTTCATGCAGGATGTAATAGATCCACCGCCCGGGCGGACGGCGCGGTTTGCGCGTTTTCATAGCGGGTTCGACGGCCTGATGGAATGCGATAGGGTGAACTGCTGCATTTTACCGCGATTTGGGTCGCGGGGACAGCCTGCGTTGCCGTGCGCAATGCCCGCCGAACCTCGCCCGCTGATTCGGCGTAAAGCCCGCCGTTTTACTGATCCAGAACATCTTTCGCATTCACCTTGCTGATATATTGATTGAAAATCATTCCTATTCAGGAGGAAGGGTCATGGTTAAGTCACTGAATGCGGCATTCACGCGCCTTTTTGATCGCCCGGACGCCGGTAAGTTGGCGCTCAGACTGACCTTCGGCGGGTTGATGCTGTTTCACGGCGTGGCGAAAATTCAGCATGGCATCGGCTGGATCGCCGATGCGTTACAACAACAGGGGCTGCCCGCCTTCATTGCCTATGGCGTGTATGTTGGGGAGATCCTGGCGCCGATACTGATCGTTTTGGGGCTGTTCACCCGCCCCGCCGCGCTGGTTTACGCCCTCACGCTGGTGGTGGCGTTTCTGATGGTGGGCACCGGCAAGGTGTTTACCGTCACAGACGTCGGCGCCTGGGGCATTGAAAACGAACTGGTGTTCTTTATGGGTGGGGTCGTCATCCTGCTGCTGGGCAGCGGGAAATACGCGATCGCGCGCAATGAAGCCTATCGGTAAGCGGCACTGTAAAGGAGGTTCCTGATTCGAACCTCCTTTTTGCTGAAACGACAATTAACTCTCGGCCAGGCGGTACACCGGGACCTTGCGCGTCGTGCCGGTCAGGGTGTCGAAGATCTCGGTTTCCGCCGTCACGATCGCCATGCCGGTTTTTCTTAGCCTGCGCACCTCGGCGGCAATGCGCTGAATGCCGAACCAGAACAATCCATCCAGCGCCGTTACCGGCAGCCCCTGCTCCAGCGCCAGCTTGAGCCGCTCACGCGGCGCTTTGAGCGCCTTGGCGATTTCCCGGTAAGGCAGCGCGTCCACGCCCGACGCCGAGGTTCGATGAATACGGGTCGACAGGCTGTACTGAAAGGCCTCCGGCACGCCGCTCAAATCGCTTTTCAGGCTGTAGACACAGCCGAAACGCTTGCCGTTGAACACCACATTTTTTTGACTTATCGACAGCTCATCGCGCAGGCCGGCGATCAGCTGCGGCGCCCGCACCAGCAATAAGCGAAACGGCAATTCGAAACTGGTCACATAGTCCACGTTGAGCAGCGCAATGCGCAGACGCTCTTCCGCCCCGGCCTGCGTCTCGCGGCACTCGTTCAGCACCTCACGCCACTGGTGCGCAAGCCGCGGGGCCTCATCCAGCGGCGCGAAATGGTATTTCTCGATGTGATAGTCGATTTTCTCGTTCATGTCCGTTGGCCCCCGCGTCAGTCATCTTTGCCAACAGCAAATTACCTTACCCGCGGGCAACAGTACAACACCGCATGACTCACCTGGCGCGGTAAAAAACCGGCGTTAACTCCGGCAGGTACCCAAAGTTCAAGATTAGTCGTGCAACAGCAGCGATATCTCTTCCGCGGCCGAGCGCAATAAAGGCAAGTGGTGCTGATACAAACGCTCTGCGGAAACCTGGCTGGCATGCACACCGACGTTCAACGCCGCGGCGATACGGCCGTCCGGCGTGGTGAGCGGCACCGCCAGTGAACGCAGGCCAATCTCCAGTTCCTGATCGTTGATGGCATATCCCTGCTGACGCACGCGCGCCAGCTCTTCCCGCAATGCGCTAACGCTCACCAGGGTATGGCTGGTGTAACGCAGTTGCGTCAGCCGCGCCAAATAGTCATTCAACGGCTCATTGGCGAGCCCGCTCAGCAGAACTCGCCCCATCGAAGTCGTGCTGGCAGGTAAGCGACTGCCGACGTGCAAATCGATGGTCATGATCCGCGAAGTCGATGCGCGGGCGATATAAAGAATGTCATCACCGTCCAATATGGCCATGGAACAGGACTCATTGAGCGTCTGGCTGAGTTGCCTCAACACCGGTTGCGCGGCGTTGGCCAACGGCGAAGCCGCCAGCCAGTTATGGCCCAGCGACAAGACGCGCGGGCGCAGCTCATAATTCTTGCCGTCTTCCGCGTACACAAAGCCCAGTTTACTCAGGGTGTAAAGGCAGCGGCGCACCGCCGCGCGCGGAATGCCGGTACGCTGGCTAATCTGCGATACCGACATCAGCCGCCGCTGCGGCGTAAAAGCCTGCAGAACTTCCAATCCTCGCGCCAAAGAGGCCATAAAGTCGGGATCCCCCTTCCAGGGATCGGTGCTGCTGCGCGTAATTTCCTGTCCTTTTTCCATTCTCGTTACCCCGCTGTCTGCCTGAAATTTCGGTGTGCCGACGATCACAGCCTGCGAACCTTTGTTAAACAATAGCCGATAATCGCACACTTTTTCGATAATCGGTATTGTTTGCCTGAAAGGGACGATCTACTTTTCCCATTGACGATAGACACTCCCCCCGGCGGGCATCGAACAAAAGGAACAACAGATGATCGATAAAAGTGTGGCCACCCTGGAAGATGCCGTGTCCATCATTCCGGACGGCGCGAGCATCATGATTGGCGGCTTTGGCCCCGCGGGACAGCCGCTGGAACTGATCGATGCGCTGATTGAACGCGGTGCCCGCGAGCTGACGGTAATCAGCAATAACGCCGGCAACGGCGACAGCGGCCTCGCGGCGCTGCTCAAGACCGGCTGTGTGCGAAAGATGATTTGCTCCTTCCCGCGCCAGGCCGATTCGTGGGTCTTCGACGATCTTTATCGCCGCGGCGCGATCGAACTGGAACTGGTGCCGCAGGGCAACCTGGCGGCCCGCATGCAGGCCGCCGGCAGCGGGTTGGGCGGCATTTTCACCCCAACCGCCTTTGGCACGCCGCTGGCGCAAGGCAAAGAAACGCGTGAAATCGACGGGCGTCATTACGTGTTTGAAACACCCTTGAAGGCGGATTTCGCCTTGATAAAGGCCCATCGGGGTGACCGCTGGGGCAATCTGGTTTACCGCAAAGCGGCGCGTAATTTTGGCCCGGTGATGGCGATGGCCGCCGCCACGACGATAGCGCAGGTGGCTGAATTGGTGCCGTTGGGCGCACTGGATCCGGAAAACGTGATAACGCCGGGCATCTTCGTCCAGCGCCTGGTGGCGGTGGCGCGCCCCGCGACCTTTTCCCTCTCTGCCTGAGGAGTAGAACATGCAAAAATTAACCCGCGACCAATTAGCCCAACGGGTGGCGCGCGATATTCCGGAAGGCGCCTACGTCAACCTCGGAATCGGGCTGCCGACCCGCATCGCTAACTACCTGCCCGCCGACAAAGAAGTGATTCTGCACAGCGAAAACGGCCTGCTCGGCATGGGGCCGTCACCCGCGCCGGGCGAAGAAGATCCGGAACTCATCAACGCCGGCAAAGAGCTGGTGACCTTGCTGCCCGGCGGCAGTTATTTCCATCACGCCGACTCTTTTACCATGATGCGCGGCGGCCATCTCGATATCTGCGTGATGGGGGCGTATCAGGTCTCGGCTGCCGGCGATCTGGCCAACTGGAGCACCGGCGCCGAAGACGCGATCCCGGCAGTGGGCGGCGCCATGGATCTGGCCATCGGCGCGCGCAAAGTCTATGTGATGATGGACTACCTGACCAAGACCGGCGAATGCAAGCTGGTGGAACAGTGCAGCTACCCGTTGACCGGGTTGGCCTGCGTCAGCCGCATCTATTCGGATATGGCAATCATTGATATCACCCCGGACGGCCCGCGGGTGCTGGAGCTGTGTCCGGGGCTCACCTTTGACGCGCTGCAAGCGTTAACCCCGATACGTTTACTGCAATCTGACCTGATCCCCGCTTGAGGAAATCGCCATGCAACAGGCTTTAATCTGCGATGCCGTTCGTACGCCCTTTGGCCGTTACGGCGGCGCATTATCCGCGCTGCGCGCCGACGATTTGGCCGCCCTGCCCCTGAAGGCGCTGCTTGCCAGACTGCCGCAGCTGGATCCCCAGGCCATTGATGACGTTATTCTGGGGTGCGCCAACCAGGCCGGTGAAGACAACCGCAACGTGGCGCGAATGGCGCTGCTGCTGGCCGGATTGCCGCACTCCGTGCCGGGCACCACCCTCAATCGCCTGTGCGGTTCGGGATTGGACGCGGTAGGGATGGCGGCGCGCGCCATTAAATGCGGCGAAGCGGAGGTCATCATCGCGGGCGGCGTGGAAAGCATGTCGCGCGCGCCCTTTGTCACCGGCAAAGCGGACAGCGCCTTCAGCCGATCGCTGAAAATGGAAGATACGACGATGGGATGGCGCTTTATCAATCCGCAAATGCGCGCTCAGTTCGGTGTCGAAACCATGCCTGAAACCGCCGAAAATGTGGCTCGCGAATTCGCCGTCAGCCGCGCCGATCAAGACGCCTTTGCATTGCGCAGCCAACAACGCACCGCCCGCGCTCAGGAGCTGGGCCTGTTTGATGAGGAACTGATCGCCGTCAGCATTCCGCAACGTAAAGGCGAACCGCTCAGCATGGTTCGCGACGAACATCCCCGCAGCACCTCTTTGGCCGCGCTGTCCGCACTGAAGGGCGTCGTACACGCCGAGGGGAGCGTCACCGCCGGCAACGCCTCGGGCATCAACGACGGGGCCAGCGCCCTGCTCATTGCCAGCGAACGCGCGGCGGTGCAGTATGGACTCGCCCCGCTGGCGCGGGTGGTCGCCATGTCCGCCTGCGGCGTAGAGCCGCGCATCATGGGTTACGGGCCGGTTCCCGCGGTCCGCAAGGTACTGGCGCAAACCGGTTTGAGCCTGGCGCAAATGGACGTCATCGAGTTGAATGAGGCCTTTGCCGCCCAGGCGCTGGCCGTGACGCGCGCCCTGGGGTTACCGGATGATGCGGAACAGGTCAACCCTAACGGCGGCGCCATCGCGCTGGGCCATCCTCTGGGCGCATCCGGCGGCAGGCTGGCCATGACCGCCGCTTATCAGCTGCGTCGCACCGGCGGGCGCTTTGCCCTGTGCACCATGTGCGTAGGTGTTGGGCAGGGCGTCGCCTTGATTCTGGAACGGATATAACCAATGTCACTCTATAGCGCAATGTTTATGACGTCGCCATTAACGCCCTGCTTCAGCGATACGGCCCTGCTACAGGGCATGCTCGATTTTGAAGCCGGCCTGGCGCAAGCCCTGGCATCTGCAGGGATTATCGATGACGAGTCTGCTCGAATCATACGCAGCCACTGCCGGGCGGAAAAACTCGACGCCGCCGCGCTGGCGCAGTCCGCCGGATTGGCGGGCAACTTAGCGATTCCGCTCGTCAAACAGTTGACGGCGCTGGTGGCTCAACGCTCGCCGGACGCGGCGCGCTTCGTTCACTGGGGGGCAACCAGTCAGGATGCGATTGACAGCGGACTGGTGCTGCAACTGCGCAGCGCGCTCAGCCAAACCGACACGCTGCTCAATCATCTGATTGCGGCGCTGACGGCGCAATGTCGGCGCCATAGCGCAACGTTAATGGTCGGCCGCACCTGGCTGCAACACGCGTTACCCACGACGCTGGGGCTGAAGTTGGCTGGCACGCTGGACGCCTTGCTGCGCTTTCGGGTTCGTCTGGCTGAAATGCGGCCACGCGTGCTGGCGCTGCAATTCGGCGGTGCCGCCGGCACGCTCGCCTCATTCGGCGAGCAGGGAGAACGCGTCGAGCAGGCGCTGGCGGAAGCGCTGGCGCTGCCGCGCAGCGCCACGCCGTGGCATACCCAACGCGACCGGTTGCTGGAACTGGCCGGCTGGTATGCCGGACTCACGGGCACGCTCGGCAAGCTGGCGCGTGACATGTCGCTGTTGATGCAAACCGAGGTCGCTGAAATCAGCGAACCTTCGGCCCCGGGTCGCGGCGGCTCCTCCACCATGCCGCATAAGCGCAATCCGGTACTCTGCGCCGCCATCCTCAGCGCGGCTAACCGCTTGCCTGCGCTGATGGCGGGATTGTATGCCGGCCAGGTGCAAGAGCACGAACGCGCGCTGGGAGGCTGGCAGGCCGAGTGGCAAAGCCTGCCGCAGCTCCTGGTGCTGAGCGGAGCGGCAATGGCGCAAAGCCTTGACCTCGTTAACGGCCTGGAGGTGCATGAAGCGGCGATGCGGCGCAATCTGGCGCTGACGCAGGGGCAGATCATGGCTGAATCGGTTTCCCTGGCCTTAGCCCCGCTTCTCGGCCGCCAGCAGGCGCACCAGCATATCGCGCAATGTTGCCGCCAGGCTCAGGCAACGCAGCAATCCCTGTTAACCCTGCTGTGCGCCGATGCGGAAGTCTCTTCCCGACTCAGCCGGGAGGCTCTGGAGACGTTGCTCGATCCGGCCAATGCCACAGGCAGCGCACAGCGTTTCATTCAACAAGTTCTGGCATCGGCCGAAAAGGAGCAATGATGTTGAATTATGTCCTGGAAGGGCCCGAAAACGCCCCGGTCATTCTGTTCAGCAACTCGCTGGGGACGTCATTGGCAATGTGGCAACCGCAGCGCGACGCGCTCATCTCCCACTATCGCATTCTGCGCTACGACGTTGCCGGCCACGGCGCATCGCCGCCCGGTGAACAACCCGGATCGCTGGCGCTGCTGGGCAGACAGGTGCTGTCATTGCTGGACGCTCTGGCGATTGAGCGCGTCCATTTTTGCGGTATCTCCATGGGGGGGTTAACGGGATTATGGCTGGCGCGTTTTCATCCCGAGCGCTTGCTGACGTTGACCATCGCCAATAGCGCAGCAAAAATTGGAACGGCGGCGAATTGGCGACAACGCGCCGCGCAAGTGCGTCAGTCGGGGATGTCCGCCGTCAGCGATGGCGCAGCATCACGCTGGTTCACGCCGGCATTTTGCCAATCCGCCCCCGCCAGGGTGCAAGCATTATTGAAACAGCTGACCGCCTGCGATCCCAACAGCTATGCCGCTTGCTGCGAAGCATTGGCGAACGCCGATTTACGCGCCGAGTTGGAAGGGATCCTCGTGCCGACGCTGATTATCGCCGGACATGACGACGCGGTAACCACCGTCGATGATGCCAAAGCGTTAGTGGCGGGCATTCCCGGCGCTCAATGCGTCATCTTACCCGCCTCTCACCTTTCCAGCGTCGAGGCCTGGCGGGCATTCAATCGCACTTTCCGGGCCTTTTTGGATGAACAGCTCACGCAGCGGCAACGCTATCAGCAAGGCATGACGGTGCGCAGAGCCGTATTGGGCGATGAGCATGTCGATAATACCCTCGCGGCGCTGTCGCCGTTCAACGAGGAATTTCAACATTTCATCACTCGCTACGCCTGGGGGGAAATGTGGACGCGTCCGGGTCTGTCGCGCCATACCCGCAGCCTGATCACCATCGCGATGTTGATCGCCTTGAATCGCGAAGCTGAACTGAAAATGCATATACGAGCCGCCTTCAACAACGGCGTCACGCGCGAAGAGCTCAAAGAAGTCCTGATGCATGCGGCGCTTTACTGCGGCCTGCCCGCCTCGAACGCCGCCTTTCATTTGGCGCAATCCGTCTTTGCGGAACACGATGCCGGGCAGCCGCCGGTCGAATAGAACAGCCGTTTATACCGGCACATCCAGTACTCTCTGACGCAGCGCTGCGACCAGGCGCTGCTGCTCAGGGGGCGTGAACGCCTCTTGCCGGGTAATGATGCCCAACGGTTCTGCCATTCCCTGAGTAGGCAACGGCAGCGCACGCAGGTGATTGCCGAACAGATCGTCGCGCACCGCGCCGTAAGGCACCAGCCAAACATAGCCATACTGCAACGT
The DNA here is from genome assembly GCF_030954545.1 of Serratia sp. MF1(2023). NCBI lineage: Bacteria > Pseudomonadati > Pseudomonadota > Gammaproteobacteria > Enterobacterales > Yersiniaceae > Serratia > Serratia sp. MF1(2023). The sequence goes on from NZ_JAVHUX010000003.1 coordinate 108,530, forward strand.
CAGGCAGCGCGCCAGCGTGACCGACAAGGTCTCGACGCAGCCTTCCGGCACGGCCAGCCCGTGGCTGACAATGAGCGCCTCCGCATTCTGGCGCGGTACGGTCCCACGCGGTGAGAGCACCAATGGCCAACTCAGGGCCTCCGCCAGCGTGACATCCGCATGCAGCAGCGGATGATGGGGGGAAACCACCAGCCGCAGCGTTTCATGATACAGCAGCTCGAAATTGAGCCCCTCCATGCGAGAGGGGTCTGACATACGCCCTATCCCTAAGGTTAATTGCCCGGATCTCACCGCCATCATCAGCGCATCGTTGGCCAGCGTCGAAACCTGCATGCGCCAACCTGGCGATTGCTGCTGCAACCCCACCACGACCGGCGCGACCAAACTCACCAGCGTGGTGGGCAGCGCCCCGATATGCAGCGGCGCCGGCAGCGCCTCGCTGTCCGATGCGACCGTACGCCCCAACACATTCAGCGCATCCAAAACGCGCCCCGCATCCTGCAGGAAACGCGCCCCGGCGGCGGTCAGCTCTGCCCCCTGCCGGCTGCGCGAAAACAGGCGCTCGCCGGCCAGGCTTTCCAGTTCATTGAGCGTTTTGGAGAGGGCGGGCTGCGTGATGCCCAATTGCTGTGCGGCGCGCACCAGCGTCCCCTGCTGCGCGGTAGCGACAAAGGCGTGCAGATGACGCAGGCGGATGCGTTGGCTAAAGCGAGAAGTCATGTTCATGATTTATAGTATTAACTTGCCGCCGACGCGGCAAGCTCATTCACAGGGCGAACGGAGGTCAAATATCAAAAAAAACGGTCTCGTTCTCGCCCTGTAGCCAGATATCGAAATGGTATACCGTCTGATCACCGCGCTGCCGCCTTTGCGCCAATAACGTGCCGCGCCGTTTCTCCCATTCAATGAGGTTCAACACCGGATCTTCAGCGTTCGCCGCCTGCTCGTCGGCGAAGTAAAGACGCGTGTTCAACCCGATGTTGATGCCGCGGGCCACGATCCATAAATTGAGATGAGGCGCCATCAGCCGGCCGTCGCGCCCCATCACTCTGCCCGGTTTAATCGTCTCAAATTGCCACAGGCCGCTGGTGAAATCCGAACAGGTTCGCCCCCAGCCGCGAAAAGCGGGGTCGTCGGGTTTATCTCGTTGGCCGTCGGCGGGATGCTGATATCGCCCGGCGGCGTTGGCCTGCCAGACTTCAACCAGCGCGTCTCGCACCGGCGTGCCGGTACCGTCATAAACATGCCCTTCCACCACGATGCGTTCCCCGCGCGTTTCCGGTTGCGTCAACACATGGGTGAAATTACGCTCAAAAATGTCAAAACCGGCGGCATGCGGCGCCAAACCGATGTGCACATAAGGGCCGGCGGTTTGCGAGGCCGTTTCAGACAAATACTTTTTCATCACGCGGCTCCCTGTGTACGGTTCTCAAACCACGTGGCCCGGTGGCCGCGCAGCACCAGATCGAAGCGGTAGGCCAGGCTGTCCAGCGGCACGGCGGCGTGCATATCCAGCTCGGCAATCAGCGTGCGCATCGCATCGTCGCTGCCTACCGACTGCAAGATGGGGCAACGAACGAGCAACGGATCGCCTTCGAAATACATCTGCGTGATCAACCGCTGCGCGAACGCCTCGCCGGAGAGCGAGAAGTGAATATGCGCCGGACGCCAGTCGCTGACCTGATTGCGCCAGGGGTACGGGCCCGGCTTGATGGTGCGAAAACAGTAATACCCGTTGTCGTCGGTCAGCATCCTGCCGCAGCCGCCAAAATTGGGATCGATAGGCGCCAGATACTGATCCTTCTTGTGACGATAGCGCCCTCCCGCATTGGCCTGCCATACCTCGACCAGGGCGTTGCGCACCGGCGCCCCGAAGGCATCGCGCACATATCCATGCACGATGATCCGCTCGCCGATCGGTAAGCCGTCTTTGGCGTAGTTCAGAATCAGATCGTGATCAATCGGGCCGATATCCGTTGGCGTGAACACGGGTGCGGTCAGTTCAGACAGCGAGTTTTGCAATGAAATTAATGCATTGCGCGGCGATCGCAGCACGCTGGTTTTATACAGCGGCGCCAGCGCAGGCGGGTGATGGCTGTAATCGCGATGCACCAGTTCTCGCGCCATCCAATCACTTTTCATCCCGGTATCCTTATTATTTGAGGGTACATGTCGACAGAGTGTAGGAAGCGCAATATGTAAAAGTAAAGTGAGAAAATCGATCGCTTTATATAACCAAAAGTCATGGAATGTTCTGAATTGACGAAACATTTCATTTGGTCCATAACAGGTTTCAATTCCCGTCGGTGGTCCGCCTCGCTACTGAATGGTCGCTTTCAGGTCATCCATGACCGCTTAACTGGAGGCAATGATGAAACGTTCTATCGCGACGGTCTCGGTATCGGGCTCGCTGCCGGAAAAACTGCGGGCTATCGCCGCCGCAGGCTTTGATGGCGTCGAAATTTTCGATAACGATCTGGTCTATTACCCCGGTTCACCGGCGCAAATCCGTGAGCTGTGCGCCGAACTGGGCCTGGAAATTTTGCTGTTCCAGCCGTTTCGAGACTTCGAAGGCGGCCCGCGCGAAAGCCTGGCGCAGAACCTTTCACGCGCAGCGCGCAAGTTCGACGTCATGCAGCAATTGGGCTGCTCGCGCATGCTGCTCTGCAGTAATGTCTCGCCCGACAGCAGCGAAGACCTGGCCACGCAAGTGAGCGATTTGCGCGCGTTGGCGGAGTTGGCCGCCGAGTATGATATTACTGTCGGTTATGAAGCGCTGGCATGGGGACGTCACGTGAACCTGTGGCGCGACGCCTGGGCGCGGGTTAAGGCCGTAGACCATCCGGCGCTGGGGATCATTCTCGATAGTTTTCATATCCTGTCGCGCGGCGATAATCTTGACGGCCTTGATGAAGTCCCCCCCGAAAAAATTGTGTTTGTACAACTGGCGGACGCCCCGCTGCTGAAGATGGACGTGCTCGCCTGGAGCCGCCATTTCCGCTGTTTCCCCGGCCAAGGGGAGCTGAACCTGGCTCAGTTCATGACTCAACTTTCCGCGCATGGCTATCGCGGCGCCTGGTCGCTGGAGATATTTAACGATGGTTTCCGCGCCTCGCCGGTGCTTCCCACGGCTCAGGACGGTTTCCGATCGTTGTTGTGGCTGGAGGAACAAACCTATGACTGGCTGGCCAAACAGCCTCTGCTGCCCAACGCCATGGCCTCGCTCATAGAACATTCATTATTTCATTCAGAAGCGCATCCCCCCTTGCTGGCGCTGGAGTTTATCGAATTTGCCGTCTCGCACAGCGATGGGCTGGCGATGGGCCAATGGCTGACGCAGTTGGGATTGGTTCACGCCGGCGAACACCGCTCCAAAAGCGTCGCCCTCTATCGCAACGGCAAAGTGAATGTCATTCTGAATGCCCAACCGGAAAGTCAGGCCAGCGGCTATTATCACTTGCACGGCATTTCTCTTTGCGCCGTGGCGTGGCGGGTTCGCGGCGTAGCGCGTTTACTGCAACGGGCGCAAGACTACGGTTACGCCCTCTGGCAAGGAGAAACCGGCCCCAACGAGCGGCAAATTCCCGCCCTGTGCGCACCGGACGGCAGCCTGATTTATCTGGTCGAGGCGGACGAAGATCCCAAGAACGATATTTATCACACCGATTTTCATCTGACGCATCGCAGCGCGCCGCCGCCTGCACTGCAGAGCATCGATCACCTCGCGATAGCGCTGACGGACGAATCTTGCGGCAACTGGATCATGTTCCTGCGCAGCGTGCCGGGTTTTGTGCAGGACAACGAGTGGGAACTGCCCGATCCGTTGGGTTTGGTGCGCAGCCGCGTGTTGCGCAGCCCCAACGACGCCATCCGGCTGCCGCTGAATATGTCGGTGAGCCGGGAAACCCAAATCGCCCAGGCATTAACCACCTATCAGGGCGCGGGATTACAGCATGTCGCCTTTGGCTGTAATGATTTGTTCAGCGTCGTGAAAGCGGCTCAGCAGCGTGGATTAAAAACGCTGAGCATCCCCGATAACTACTATCAAGACCTCAGAGCGCGTTTCGATCTTGATCCCGTTTTCCTTTCGCAGCTGCAAGCGTTCAATGTGCTCTACGATCGAGACGAGCAAGGTGGAGAATTACTGCACGTCTATACCGTCGCCTACGAGAAAGGGCGCTTCTTCTTCGAGTTATTGGAACGTCGGGGCAGCTACCGCGGCTTCGGGGCCGCCAACGCCCCGGTTCGGCTCACCGCCATGCGTTAACCGTGCGGGCCATCAAGGCCCGCTCATTCTTTCATCTTACTGAAAAGGTTAATGATCGCGCTCACACTCTCAACCGCTTCCGGCTCAGCCATTCCCACGGCAATCCCTTTTCATAGCATAAGGTTAACATTCCACCCTCACTTCCCTCTCACCTCATCGTCCGATAAACGCACATTATTTCGATAATCGACATTTATTGCCCCACCAACGGCTGCTTATAGTGATGACACTCAACTACTGCACCGGGAGCCCCCATGTCGGGAAACAACGCAATCAATGTTCGGGCGCTGATCGACAGCCGCCCCTTAGGGAAATGGCAAAAGATGGTCGTGCTGCTCGGCTTTTGCATCATTGCTCTGGATGGATTCGATATCGTTATCATGGGATTCATTGCGCCAGAGCTTAAGGCCGATTGGCAAATCACTAATCGCGAGCTGGGGCTGGTGATCAGCGCGGCGCTGATTGGCCTGTCGCTGGGCGCGATGCTTTCCGGGCCATTGTCAGACAGGTTCGGCCGCAAAGTGGTCATCATCAACAGCGTATTCTTTTTTGGCGTTTGGACGCTGGTGACGGCGTTTTCTCAAAATATGGAGCAGATGATGTTATTTCGCCTGCTCACTGGCTTGGGGCTGGGCGCCGCCATGCCGAATGTCGGCACCCTGGTGGCGGAATTCGCGCCTGCCCGGCGCCGCGCTTTCTTGATTACCGTGGTCTTCTGCGGCTTCACCTTTGGCGCCGCCTTGGGCGGATTCGCCGCCTCTTGGCTAATGCCACGCTTCGGCTGGCATTCCGTGCTGCTGCTCGGCGGGATCTTGCCCCTGCTGTTCGCGCCCGTGCTGATGGCAGCATTACCCGAATCGGTGTGTTTCCTGGTGGAGAAACGGGCGAAAAACGACGGAATTCAGCGTATTTTGGCGAAACTGGCGCCCGACCTCGATCTTCAGCACAGCACCATCATATTGCCCCCGCCAAACCAGGCCTGCGCGCACCCCATCAAATTAGTGGTGAGCCCGCAGTACCGTTTCGGCAGTTTAATGCTGTGGGGATCGTATTTTTCCGCGCTGTTTCTGTTCTATACGTTGGGCAGCTGGCTGCCGTTGCTGATTAAAGACGGCGGCTTCAACGTCACGCAAGCGGCGATCATCACCGCCCTGTTTCAGGCGGGCGGCACGCTGGGCTCACTGTTTTCCGGCTGGCTGATGGACAGGTCCGAACCGCATCGCGCTTTGGCGTCCATTTATGGGATGGGGGCGCTGTTCACCCTGCTTATGGGGCCGGCGATGGGCTACCCCGTCCTGATGGGAGGCTGCGCGATGGCGATCGGATTCTGCATCGGAGGAGCCAACACCGGCATGAACGCCCTGTCGGCCAGTTTTTATCCCACCGAAGCCCGGGCTACCGGCTCCAGCTGGATGCACGGCATCGGTCGTTTGGGCGCCATATTGAGCGCGCTGGCCGGCGCTGAAATGCTGGCGCTCGGTTGGAGCTTAAGCACCATTTTCACCGTGCTGGCGCTGCCGGCGCTATTGACGGTGGCGATGATCGTCGCCAAAGGGCGCCATCAAGTTCGCCAAGCGGCAGGGCATGGGTATAAGGCTTACCTTGACGCACGTTCAAATGACATGCGCTGAACGCGCGGAGTAGCCCCCGTTTGAACAGCGACGACAGGATAGCGGGAATGACATTCCCCCCCTTCCTTTCTTCGGTACAGACGCCTTCCGGCTGCAAACACGCGGCGCCCCAGCCCGAAGGCGCAACGCCACCTCATTCCCCTTTTTAACCGCCTCAGAGAAAAATCACTAAGGAGCTCATATGCAAAAAGCACACAGGACGCGGGACGGGAAGAAGTACCTCCTGTGGTTTCTTGCCGGATTGATGTTCATTATCGGCCTGGCAATCTGCCTTCTCGGCACCAGATTGGCCTTCGTCGGCGGAACGTTTTATTTCGTGGCGATGGGTCTGGCGATGATTATCGCCGCCGTACTGATTGCCCGGCGCCGTCGCAGCGGCATTATCCTGTACGCGATCGCCTTCGTCGCCTCCCTGTTTTGGGCCGTCGCCGATGCCGGCTGGCATTACTGGCCGCTGTTCTCGCGCCTTTTCACCCTCGGCGTTTTAGCGTTTCTTTGCGCTATCGCCTGGCCATTGATGCCCGGTCATTCGGCCAAAAAAGGCCCGGCTTTCGGCTTAGCGGCGATCCTGGCCATCGGGCTGGGGGTCAGCTTCGGGTGGATGTTCAGATCCCAACCGCTGGTCAGCGCGACGAAAACCATCCCCGTATTTCCAGTAGCCGCCGGCGAGCAACAAAAGAATTGGGAGCACTGGGGAAATACCCCGCACGGCGATCGCTTCGCCGCACTTGATCAAATAAACAAGCAGAACGTTTCCCGCTTGCAGGTGGCCTGGACTGCCCATACCGGCGATCTTCCCGTGAGCAAAGGTTCGGGCGCGGAAGATCAGAATACGCCTTTGCAGGTCGGCGACACGCTTTATGTCTGCACCCCGTACAGTAAAGTGCTGGCTTTAGATGTGGATAGCGGGAAAGAAAAATGGCGTTTCGATCCGCAGGCCGCCTCGCCGAACTGGCAGCGCTGCCGGGGCCTGGGTTACTACGAGGATCACGCCGCTCCTGCAGCAACAGGCTCGAGTCGCCCACCCGCGATCTGTTCGCGTCGTTTGTTCCTGCCCACAATTGACGCCAGACTCATCGCCCTTGATGCCGACACGGGGAAATTGTGCGACGCCTTTGGCGATCGCGGTACCGTCGATCTCGGCAGCGGCATGGGCGAAATCAAACCGGGCTATTATCAACAAACCTCCACGCCGCTGGTGGCCGGAGAAATCGTCGTCGTGGGGGGACGCGTAGCGGACAACTTTTCCACCGATGAGCCTCCCGGCGTTGTTCGAGCTTATGATGTTCACTCCGGCAACCTCGTGTGGGCCTGGGATCCGGGCAACCCTGAACTGAGCGGCCTGCCGCCGGAGGGGCAAACCTATACTCGCGGCACGCCGAATGTCTGGTCAGCCATGTCCTATGACAAGCGGTTGAACCTCATCTATTTACCCACAGGCAACGCGACGCCAGACTTTTTCGGCGGCACTCGCAGCGCGCTGGACGACAAATACAGCTCCGCCGTCGTCGCCGTAGACGCCGCTACCGGCAAAGTTCGCTGGCACTATCAGACGACCCACCACGATTTGTGGGACTTCGATCTGCCCTCACAGCCACTGTTGTTCGATTTGCCCGACGGCAAAGGCGGCATTACGCCGGTTCTGGTGCAAACCAGCAAGCAAGGCATGATTTTCATGCTTAACCGCGTGACCGGCGAGCCCGTCGCGCAAGTTGAAGAACGCCCGGTGCCAACGGGAGCTATCAAGGGTGAACGCTATTCCCCCACCCAGCCGTACTCAGTGGGGATGCCGATGATTGGCAATGAACAACTGAAAGAGTCGGATATGTGGGGCGCAACGCCGATTGACCTGCTGTTATGCCGCATTCAGTTTAAAGAAATGCGCTATCAAGGCATTTTCACCCCGCCGGGTGAAGACCGCGCCCTGCAATACCCAGGCTCCCTGGGAGGAATGAACTGGGGCAGCGTCGCCGTGGATCCCCACAATAACCTGATGTTCGTTAACGACATGCGTCTGGGATTGGCGCATTATCTGGTGCCGCGGGATAAGGTGCCGACCAACGCCAGCGGTATTGAAATGGGGATAGTCCCGATGGAGGGCACCCCGTTCGGGGCCCTGCGAGAACGGTTCCTCTCCCCGCTGGGGATCCCCTGCCAGAAACCGCCGTTCGGCACGATGTCCGCCGTGGACCTGACTACCGGCAAATTGGTGTGGCAGGTCCCTGTCGGGACAGTCGAGGATACCGGGCCGCTCGGCATCAGCATGCATATGCCGATCCCTATCGGCATGCCAACGCTGGGCGCGCCGCTGTCGACGCAGTCGGGTCTTCTGTTTTTCGCCGGCACGCAGGACTTCTATTTACGCGCCTTTGACACCGCCAACGGTAAAGAGATTTGGAAATCGCGCTTGCCGGTCGGGAGCCAATCCGGCCCGATGACTTACCTTTCGCCGAAAACCGGCAAACAGTACATTGTCATCAATGCGGGGGGCGCACGCCAATCACCGATGCGCGGCGACTACATTATCGCCTATGCGCTGCCGGACAAGTAATCCCGCACGAGAAATATCAAGGCGCATCGGGTTTACAGAGTGAGTCAATCCCATCGGCAACGGGCGGCGTCAAACCCGCCCTATCGTTCACAACATGACAAACGGTAAGACGAAAAGACGGTTTGATAACGTCGGCAAAGGGTCGGGACAGGAAAATAAGAACGACAGCCGATAAGAACGGTGGTTTTACTGTGATGGGGATCGTTGAAAGATTTATTCGTAAGTGATTGAATAGTGGCGGAGAGAGGGGGATTTGAACCCCCGGTAGAGTTGCCCCTACTCCAGTTTTCGAGACTGGTCCGTTCAGCCGCTCCGGCATCTCTCCTGACAACGCTTGCTATCATGCCCGCTTTTGCGGCATTTTTACAGCATTAGCATACCGCTGAACGTTCAAGTGATGAGTTTACGAGCAACCTGATGATTAAATGGCCGTGGAAAGCGACTCAACCCTCTCAATCCCAGGCAGACATCGAGGCCCAGTGGCAGGACGCGCTGGCGATCCCGCTGCTCTCGCCGCTGAATGAGCAGGAGCGGCAGCGGCTGGTGGCCGTCGCCGGGCAAATCTTGCAGCAAAAGCGCATCGTGCCGCTGCAGGGGCTGCAGCTCACCTCGCAAATGCAGGCGCGCATCGCCCTGCTGTTCGCCCTGCCGGTGCTGGAGCTCGGCGCGGAGTGCCTCGACGGCTTCAACGAAATCCTGCTCTACCCCACCCCGTTCGTGGTGGAAGACGAATGGCAGGACGAAATTGGCCTGGTGCACTCGGGGCCGGTGGTGCAGTCCGGCCAGAGCTGGGAACAAGGGCCGATCGTGCTCAACTGGCAAGACGTGCAGGACTCTTTCGATCTCTCCGGTTTCAATCTGGTGATCCACGAAGCGGTGCACAAGCTGGATATGCGCAACGGCGGCGTCGCCACCGGCGTGCCGCCGATCCCGCTGCGCGAAGTGGCCGCCTGGGAGCACGATCTGCACGCCGCGATGGAAAGTCTGCAGGACGAGATCGACATGGTCGGCGAAGAGGCCGCCAGCATGGACGCCTACGCCGCCACCGATGCGGCCGAGTGCTTCGCCGTGCTGTCGGAGTATTTTTTCAGCGCCCCCGAGCTGCTGGCAGAACGCTTTCCGGCGCTGTATCAGCACTTTTGCCGCTTCTACCGCCAGGATCCGCTGGCGCGCCTGCTGCGCGGCCAGGCGGAAAACGATGCGCAATGGGCTGACTGACGGGCATATTGCTCAGATACCGAGCAGTCGCGCCGCCTGGGGCAATTTAGCGTTGACACACCCGGGGCGGCTGGATATGATGCGCCCCGTTCACACGATTCCTCTGTAGTTCAGTCGGTAGAACGGCGGACTGTTAATCCGTATGTCACTGGTTCGAGTCCAGTCAGAGGAGCCATATTTAGAGAAGCCCGCTTAAGGAAACTTAAGCGGGCTTTTTGCTGTTGGGCGTTTACAGCCCGCGTTTTTCCATCAGCAGCGCCAGATCGACCAAGCGGTTGGAGAAGCCCCACTCGTTGTCATACCAGGCGAGCACCTTCACCAGATTGCCGCCGATGACCAGCGTGGACAGGCCGTCGATAATCGACGAGCGCGCGTCGCCCCGATAGTCGCTCGACACCAGCGGTTCATCGCTGTACCCCAGGATCCCTTTCAGCGGGCCGGACGCCGCCGCCGCGCGGAAAGCGGCGTTGATCTCCTCCACCGTCGCCGGGCGTTTCAGCGTCACCGTCAGATCGACGATCGAGACGACCGGTACCGGCACCCGCAGCGAGTAACCGGTCAGGCGGCCGTCGAGATCCGGGATCACCTTGCCGAGCGCCTTGGCCGCGCCGCTGGAGTAAGGCACGATCGACTCCGCCGCCGCCCGCGCGCCGCGCAGATCTTTTTCCGGCTGATCGTGCAGCGCCTGGCTGTTGGTATAGGCGTGAGTGGTGTTCATCAGCCCGTATTCGATGCCGAACGCCTGATGCAGCACCTGCGCGGCGGGCGCCAGCCCGTTGGTGGTGCAGCTGCCGTTGCTGACCACTTTATGCAGCGCCGGATCGTAGAGCTGGTCGTTAACCCCCATGACGATGGTGATGTCGTCGTTCTTGGCCGGCGCCGAGATAATCACCCGCTTAGCGCCGCCGTGCGTGATGTGCACTTCCGCCTTGGCTTTATCGGTAAAGAAGCCCGTCGCTTCGATCACCACGTCCACGCCCACGCTGCGCCAGGGGATTTCGGCGGGATCGCGCTGCGAAAACACCTGAATTGGCCGGCCGTCCAGCAGCAGCTGGTTGTCGCCGGCTTCCACTTTGGCCGCCAGCGTGCCGGAAAGCGTGTCGTATTTCAGCAGGTGCGCCAGCGTTTTGCTGTCCGTCAGATCGTTGATCGCCACCACTTCAAAACCGCAGCGCCCCAGCGCCGCGCGCAGCACGTTGCGCCCGATCCTGCCGAAGCCGTTAATGCCTACTTTCACCATGATGCTCTCCTCGTTTGGGCTTTGCCTCAAATCTAGCCCTGCCCCGAGGCGGCGTAAATGACGTTTAACGATCAATTTACGCCAAATTGCGCGCGTGGAAGCGTTCGCGGTATTCGCTCGGGGTCAGCTGCAGTTTGCGCTCAAACACCCGCCGCAGGTTAAGGCCGTTGCCGAAGCCGGTGGCCAGCGCGATCTGTTCGATGCCCTCCGCACTCTGCTCGAGGCGCTGCCTGGCGGTATGCAACCGCCCTTCTTCGACGAATTTGGCGGGAGAAATGCCCGTCTCGCGGGTGAACACCCGGGTAAAGTTGCGCGGGCTCATCGCCACGCGTTCGGCCAACCGATCGACGCTGAGATCGTCGGCGAGGTTTTCCAGGATCCAGGACTGCAGGTCGCGGATCGGGCCAGGCGATTTGGCCTGGTTGAGCGGGTAGCGGCTGAACTGCGCCTGCCCGCCGGGGCGGCGCAGAAACATCACCAGATCCTGCGCCACTTCGCGCGCCTGCACGAAGCCGTAGTCGTCCTCCACCAGCGCCAGCGTCAGATCGAAGCCGGAACTGACGCCGCCGGAGGTCCAGATCGGCCCGTCCTGCACGTAGATCGGGCCGTTCTCGACCTGCACCCGCGGGAAGCGCGCCTGCAGCGTTTCCGCCAGCCGCCAGTGGGTAGTCGCCCGCCGCCCGTCCAGCAACCCGGCTTCGGCCAGCAGCAGAGCCCCGCCGCAAACGGAAGCGATCCGGCGCGCCTGCGGGGCCGCGCGGCGCAGCCAATCCGCCACCAGGGCGCCCTCTTCTTCGGTCGCCCCCTTGCCGGCAACAATGACGGTATCGCGCGGCAGGGCCGGATCGAGATCCGCCAGGCGGTGGTCGGCCAACAGGCTCAGCCCGGACAGGCCGTGTACCACCCGATGGGATTGCGTGGTGGCGACCGCGATCTGATACAGCGGCGCCTCGGCAGGGCTCAGACGGTTAGCCTGCATCAGGATATCGGCGATGCCCGCCGCTTCGAACAGCATGCCCCCTTCAGGGACGATAATCAGGAATGTATGCATGGCGATAATAGGAAGAACAAGCAAAACAGGTCAGACAGCCACTGTATAAGAAAAGCCTCTCCGGTTCACCCTGCGGGCATAAAAAAGCCCGCCGGCAAGCGCCGACGGGCCAACAAAGCACTGTCCTCAAGCCTGCGGCAGGCTCACCCCGCCGGCGCGCGCCAATTGCGCCAGCAGCGCCGTTTGAAACGCCTCGTCGTATACCGCCGCGTGAGGTTCGAAGCGCTGTTGATGGTGCCAATAGCCGCCGGACGCCAGAGCCTGCGGCTCATCGCTGCTCACCAGCCACGCCTGCGTCACATGCCCCAGCGCCAGATCGTCTGGCGCATCCGCGCCGCCCATTTTGGTCGGCACCCAGCCGGGATCGACCGCGCTGCTGATCACGTCAGGCCACAGGCGCGCCACAGCGGCGGCCAGCGCGGTGACGAACAGTTTGCTGTCCGAATAGGAGCCGGCTGCGCCGCCGAGCCAGTCCACACCGTTCAGTTCCGCCACGCCGTCAAAGTGCATGCTGCTGCTCAGATAGACGATACGCTTGGGGCGTTCGATCAGGGCCGTCAGCAAGTAGGGCGCAACGACGTTCACCGGCACCACCTGCGGCCCGGTAAACATACCGGCGTTGTGGATCACCGCGTCCGGGCGGCCGAGGCGGTTGACCTGCTCGGCAAGCTGCCGGATCTGCTGCACATCGGACAGATCGCCGATCGTCGCCTGTGCGCCGCGATCCAGCAGATCGCGCACCGCGTCCAAACGGCCGGGCTCACGCGCATGCAGAATTACCTGATGCCCTTCGTCCAACAGCGTTTGCGCGGCGGCGCGGCCCAGCCCGTCTACCGAACCGGTAATGAAAATGCGTGACATGCCACTCCTCCGTTTAGCGCCAGCCGAGCGCCGGCGCGACATGGGTTAAAATCGATTCGATGACGTGGGCGTTGTAATCCACGCCCAGCTGGTTAGGTACGGTCAGCAGCAGCGTATCCGCTTCGGCGATGGCCTCGTCCTGCGCCAGCTGCTTGATCAGCTCGTCCGGCTCGGCGGCATAGCTGCGGCCGAAGATCGCCCGGGTCTGCGCGTCGATATACCCCAGTTGATCGCCCTCCTTGCCGCCGCCGCCGAAGTAGTTGCGATCCCGCTGATCCACCAGCGCGAAGATGCTGCGGCTGACGGAAACCCGCGGCTCGCGCGCATGGCCCGCCTCTTGCCAGGCGGCGCGGTAGGCGCGGATCTGCTTGGCCTGCTGGATATGGAAGGGTTCGCCGGTTTCGTCGTTCTTGAGCGTCGAGCTTTGCAGGTTCATGCCCAGCTTCGCCGCCCAGACGGCGGTGGCATTCGAACCGGCGCCCCACCAGATGCGATCGCGCAGCCCGGCGGAAAACGGCTCCGGCCGCAGCAGCCCGGGCGGATTCGGGAACATCGGCTGTGGATTGGGCTCGGCGAACCCCTCACCGCGCAGCGCTTCCAGGAACACTTCGGTATGGCGGCGGGCCATGTCCGCGTCGCTCTCGCCGTCGGCCGGGGCATAGCCGAAATAGCGCCAGCCGTCGATCACCTGCTCCGGCGAGCCGCGGCTGATGCCGAGCTGCAGCCGCCCGCCGGCGATCAGATCCGCCGCGCCGGCGTCTTCCACCATGTACAGCGGATTTTCATAACGCATGTCGATCACGCCGGTGCCGATCTCGATGCGTTGGGTTTTGGCGCCGATGGCGGCCAGCAGCGGGAACGGCGACCCCAGCTGGCGTGCGAAGTGGTGTACGCGAAAATAGGCGCCGTCCGCCCCCAGATCTTCGGCGGCGACCGCCAGATCGATGGACTGCAGCAGCGCATCCGCCGCGGAACGGGTGCCGGACTGGGCGGAAGGCGACCAGTGGCCAAACGAGAGAAAACCAATCTTTTTCATCGGGCATCATCCTCAAAGGCAAATCATCGGCCTACAGTGACAAAAACCGCGCGCCCTGCGCCAGCAAAATCGCCCCCGATCGCACTAAACGAACCGATTGCCGCCGCGCCGCCCGGCGATTGTAATCAAAAAACAAATGTCGTATAACAAGCAGCTCCGAGGGGTGTCCTGTTACGGGCTGAGATGGCGCAAGCCGAACCCTTTGAACCTGATCTGGGTCATGCCAGCGAAGGGACGGTTAGGCAACAACGCTCTCACCCGTTGCCTGTTCATACCCCAGCGTGCCCGGATCTCCACTGACTCAAGGAGGTCCCATGTCCATCACCACCCTGTTCGAAAGCGGTCTTTACGGCCGGCTGCGCCAACAAGCCGGCAGCCACTGGCAGGACTACGTCGATCACCCGTTTCTGCAGCAGCTGGCCGCCGGCACCTTGCCCGAACGCGCGTTTCGCCGCTACCTGACCCAGGACTATCTGTTCCTGCTGCACTTCGCCCGCGCCTACGCGCTGCTGGTCAGCAAGCTGCGCACCCTGCCGGAGATGCGCGCCGCCACCGCCTCGCTCAACGGCATCGTCGCCGAACTGCCGCTGCACGTGGCCTACTGCGCCGAATGGGGGCTGAGCGAAGCGCAGATCGCCGCCCAGCCGGAAGCGGCGGAAACCATGAACTATACCCGCTACGTACTGGATATCGGCCATGCCGGCGACGCCCTCGACCTGCTGGCCGGCCTGCTGCCCTGCGTGGCCGGCTATGCCGAAATCGGCCTGCGGCTGCTGCACGATCCCGCCACCCAAATGGAGGGCAATCCTTACGCCTCCTGGATCCGCAACTACGGCGACGAGGGCTATCTGGCCGGCGTGCGCGCCGCCATCGAGCTGCTCGAGACCGTCGGCCACCAGCGCGGCGCACCAGGCCGCTTCCCCGAGCTGGCGCAGATTTTCACCACCGCCACCCAGCTGGAATCGGCATTTTGGCAGATGGGGCTGAACGCCTCATGACCTCCCCGCGTCTCCCGCCCGGCATCCAGGTGCGGGATCTCACTCTGCGCTTCGGTCAACAGACGGTCTTTGAGCGGCTGAGCTTCGACATCGCCGGCGGCAGCTTCGTCGCCCTGCTCGGCGCCAGCGGCGCCGGCAAAACCAGCCTGCTGAAGATCATCGCCGGCCTGGCGCAGGCCACCTCAGGCACGGTGACCGGCAGCGACGGCCTGCCGATCGCCGGGCGCATCGCCTACATGGGGCAAAAAGACCTGCTCTACCCGTGGCTGACCGTCGAAGAGAACGTCGCCCTCGGCTCGCGGCTGCGCGGCGAAACGCCGGACCGGGCGTGGGCGGCGCACCTGCTGGAACGCGTGGGCCTGGCCGCTCACGGCCGCAGCCTGCCCGCCGCGCTGTCCGGCGGCATGCGCCAGCGCGCTGCCATCGCCCGCACGCTCTACGAACGCCAGCCGATCGTGCTGATGGACGAACCCTTTTCCGCACTGGACGCCATTACCCGCGCCGAGATCCAGAGCCTGGCCGCCGAACTGCTGGCGCAAAACACCGTGCTGCTGATCACCCACGACCCGATGGAAGCCTGCCGCCTGAGCCACCGGCTGCTGGTGCTGTCGCCCTGGCCGCTGGGCCTCGATGATAGCCACCGCATCAGCGGGCAACCGCCGCGTGCGCCGGATGACGCCGGCCTGCTGAAAAGCCAGGCCGAGCTGCTGCAACAGCTGGTGAGGGCCGCGCAATGAATATCGCCAAAGAGCGCGGCCTCACCCGCCTGCGGCGCGGGCTGACGGTGTTCGTCGGCCTGCTGCTGCTGTGGTGGCTGGCGGCGCAAAGCGGCATTCCGGCCTTCCTGCTGCCCACGCCGGGCGCGGTGGCGCAGGCGCTGTGGGACGGGCGCGGCTATCTCGCCTGGCACACGCTGATCACCGCTTCGGAGATCGTCAGCGGGCTGGCGCTGGGCGTGCTGCTCGGCGCGGCGCTGGCGCTGTGCATGATCTTCTCGCCGCGGCTGCAGCGCTGGCTGATGCCGCTGGTGCTCACCAGCCAGGCGATACCGGTATTCGCCCTGGCGCCACTGCTGGTGCTGTGGTTCGGCTTCGGCATGAGCGCCAAGGTGGCGATGGCGGTGCTGGTGATTTTCTTCCCGGTGGTGTCGGCCTTTTTCGATGGGCTGCGGCGGGTCAACAACGACTATCTCGATCTGGCGCGCACGATGCGCGCTTCGCGCTGGGCGCAGCTGCGGCACGTGCGGCTGATGGCGGCGCTACCGGCCTTCGGCTCCGGCCTGCGCATGGCCGCCGCCGTCGCGCCGATCGGCGCCATCATCGGCGAATGGGTCGGCTCGGCCGAAGGGCTGGGCTATGTGATGCTGAACGCCAACGCGCGCATGCAGACCGACGTCTGCTTCGCCGCGCTGTTTATTTTGGTGCTGATGACCGTGCTGCTGTGGGCCGCGGTGGATGCGCTGCTGCGGCGCCTGATCGCCTGGGCGCCGGAAAACGACTGATGATTGCAACCATAACCAGGGATAAAGGAACGACCATGATCAAACAAACCGTTTGCGGGCTGCTGCTCGGCGCCGCCATCACCGGCCAGGCCGGCGCGGCCGAAAAGCTGACGCTGGTGCTCGACTGGTACATCAACCCCGATCACGCGCCGATTATGGTGGCCGAGCAGATCGGCGCCTTCAAGGCCGAAGGGCTGGACGTCAAGATCGTGCCGCCGTCCGATCCGGCGCTGCCGCCGCGGCTGGTGGCCGCCAAACAGGCCGACCTCGCCATCACCTACCAACCTCAGCTGCATTTCTTCGCCGATCAGGGCCTGCCGCTGATGCGTGTCGGCACGCTGATCAACACGCCGTTGAATACGGTGATCGCGCTGGATAAAAACATCACGTCGCCGGCGGATCTCAAGGGCAAGACGGTGGGTTACTCGGTCAGCGGCATCGAACAGGCGACGCTGGCCACCATGGTCGAACACGAACACCTCAAGCCGCAGGACATCAAGCTCATCAACGTCAACTTCCAGCTGACCAGCGCCCTGCTGGCGGGCCAGGTCGATGCGGTGATCGGCGGCTACCGCAACATCGAAGCGCTGGAGCTGAAGCTGCAGGGCAAGACGCCGGTGGTGTTCAACGTCGAAGATTACGGCGTGCCGGCCTACGACGAGCTGATCATCGTCGCCCACCGCGATGCGGTGAACGAGCCGAAAATCCGCAAGTTCCTCGCCGCGCTGAAGAAAGGCAGCGACTACCTGCACGCGCACCCGCAGGACACCTGGCTGGCGTTCGCCAAGGCGCACCCGGAGCTGAATACCGAGCTGAACAAACAGGCATGGCAAGCCAGCCTGCCGCTGTTCGCGCGCGATCCGGCCAAGCTGGATCGGGCACGCTACCAGGCTTACGAACAGTTCCTGTTCGACAACAAGCTGATCAAGAAAATCACTCCGGTGGAACAGTACGCGGTGGAGTTGAACTGATCACGCCGAGGCGGCCGGCGGCGCCACCGTCACCTCACCCTGGCCGCTGCGCTGCAAGGCCGCCTTCACCAGCCCGTTGGCCTTGCAGCGCTCGATAAAATCGTTCACGTAGGCGGCGCCCTGCGTTTTTTGCCGCGGCACCGCCATTGCCTGGCGGATAGCGGTGAAATGCCCGTCCAGCACCCGGTAGCCGGGATGGACGGCCGCAGCGGCCAGCAGCGGTTGGCGCACACCGGCCGCCGCCTCCAGCCCCCGGTCGAAAAACAGCGCGATCGCCTCGGCAGAGGTTGCCGCCCGCACCAGTTGCGCCTGCTGCAGCGTGCGCGATAAAAACAGATCGTACGCCGCCCCCTGGCCGACCGCGATGCGCACCTCCGGCCTGTCGAGCTGCGCCACCTCAAAGTAAGGCGCGTCGTTCGCCACCAGGTAAGTCCCCTCGATGATCACGTACGGCTCGCTGAAGGCGATCTGCGCCGCGCGCACCGGCTCGATGGCCATAAACGCCAGGTTCCAGGCGCCGCTGTCCAGATCGGCGAACACCTTGCCCGCCGCGTCATAGGTCACCAGCTCGAGCGCCACGCCCAGCTCCTGGGCCAGCGCGGCGGCCAGCTCCACCGAAGCGCCTTGCGGTTTGCCGCCGGCTCCGGCCTGCGCCAGCACCGGATTGCCGTAGTTGATCGCCGCGCGCAACACGCCTTGCGGGGCCAGATCGTCGAGTACCGCGGCGGGAATCGTCTGCATACTTCCTCCTGAATGGCTGATGGGCGCGCCGTCGTGGCGCTCATTAAGCGTAGAGCGAAACCTCGGACCAGCAAGCTTTCGCCGCCGAAGCCGCCGCCGGCGTGATTAACGTCACACTATTGTCATAAAAATGTACAATAGCCGCCGTTCGTCGGCCGTAGCGGGAGATCGCGCGTTGTTCCGCCGCCGGCAATAGGCTATACCCTTCACTTTTCGCGCCGCGGCACGCTCGGCGGCGCAGACCAGGGCAGCAACGGTTTTATTTCAATCAGACAGGGTTTGGCGGATGGTTTTAGCTGTCGTTTCGTTTGTTCTCTTTTTGGCGTCGATTTTGATTTATCGCACCCGGGCCGCCGCCAACCGCTGGTGGTTCGCCATTCTGCTGACGCTGCTCGGCAGCTATCTGGTGCTGAACGTCATCCTGATCGCCAGCAACTACTTCACCGGCGACGGCATCACCGACGCGGTGATTTACACCGTCACCAGCAGCCTCAAAGGCGCGGGCATCAGCAAATACGTGCTGCCGTTCATCGGCCTGCTGGCGGCGTTGGGGCTTATCTTCGCGGTGCTGGCTCGCAGCCTGCTGCGCCGCAAGGCCAAAGGCAGCAGCGTGGCCTACAGCATCGTCGCCGTGCTGCTGGCGCTGTTTTCGGTCGGCACCACCCCGGCGTTTCAGGACATCTCGCTGCTGGTCAAGAGCCAGATCGTCGGCGATACCGCCGATTTCACCACCTATTACAAGGCGCCGAAAAAGACCGTGCAGGGCAAGCGGCCGAACCTGGTGTACATCTATGCCGAGAGCCTGGAGCGCACCTACTTCGACGCCGAGCTGTTTCCCGGCCTGGCCGACGAGCTGAACGCCCTGCGCACGGACAGCATCGATTTCAGCAACACCCAGCAGCTGCCGGGTACCGGCTATACCATCGCCGGCATGGTCGCCTCGCAGTGCGGCATTCCGCTGTTCGCGCCCTTCGACGGCAACGCCTCCAGCGCGGTCTCCACCTTCTACCCGGAGAACGTCTGCCTGGGCGACGTGCTGAAGGCCGCCGGCTACAGCAACTATTTCTATCAGGGCGCCGAGCTGGCGTTCGCCGGTAAAGACACCTTCCTGAAATCCCACGGCTTCGACCACGTTTACGGCTTCAAAGAGCTGCGCGAACAGGTCGCCGATCCGAGCTACAAAAACGACTGGGGCTGGTACGACGACAGCGTGCTGGACGTGGTGTACGGCAAGTTCGTCGAGCTGTCCAAACAGCGCCAACCCTTCTCGCTGTTCACCCTGACCGTCGACACCCATCACCCGGACGGCTTTATCTCCGCCGGCTGCAGCAAGAAAAGTTACGCCTGGCAGAACAAGGAAAACCGCTCGCTGAGCGCGGTGGCCTGCAGCCAGCAACACATCGCCGCGCTGATCGACAAGATCAAACGCTCGCCCTATTTCAGCAACACCGTGATCGTGGTGTCCTCCGATCATCTGGCGATGAACAACACCGCCTACGATATCCTGACCAAACAGAAGCGCCGCAACCTGTTCTTCATCATCGACGGCACCCGGCCGCTGGCGGAACAGCGCAACGAGAAGCGCAGCACGCTGGACAACGGCG
Source organism: Serratia sp. MF1(2023) (assembly GCF_030954545.1). Classification (NCBI taxonomy): domain Bacteria; kingdom Pseudomonadati; phylum Pseudomonadota; class Gammaproteobacteria; order Enterobacterales; family Yersiniaceae; genus Serratia; species Serratia sp. MF1(2023). The sequence continues at coordinate 128,200 of NZ_JAVHUX010000003.1, forward strand.
CCACGGTGCTGGACGTGATGGGCGGCGACAACTACATCGGCCTCGGCCGCAGCAGCCTGTCGGCGCCGTCGCTGTCTACGGTGTTCCTGAACATCGAAGAGAAAATCAACGGCTGGAAACCGGCGGTGATCAACCAGTGGGGCCTGCCGAACCGCATCAGCGACTACAGCGTGGACACGCGCCAGCGCAGCTTCAGCTTTTCCGGCGTCACCTACAAGGTGCCGTTCATCCTGCGGGTGGGCGACAACCGCATCGAACCGATGTTCAACGTCTACCTCTCCACCCCGCTGCGCAAGCAGCTGGCCGGGTTGGGCGCGGGGGAGAAATTCGTCTGGGTCGATAAATGCTACGAGATCGGCCGGGTCTGGGCGCCGCAGCTGGCGCTGAGCACCGACATCTGCGTAGCCTCCGGCACCCTGGCCTCGCCGCCGCAGATCGTGCAGGCCAGCGGCGAACGCTTCCGCGGCAAGGTGAGCTTTACCGCCCCGCCGGCGGACAGCGTCGCCGATTATCAAAACGCCGTCGCCCGCCTGCAGGTGGACGACGCCGCGATGAAGTACCGGGCGGACAGCATCGAGTTCATGCTGCCCGGCCTGCCGGAGCAGGTGAAGGCCATCACCGGCGTTTCCGGCGTCGAGGAGTGGGGCCGCTGGTCCGACGCCAACCTGGCGCCGGCGGTCGACATCGATTACGTCGATCCGCTGCCGAAGCGCTTCGATCTGGTGCTGCGCGCCCGCGCCTACGGCAATAACGTCGGCGAACCGATTTCGGTGCGCGTCGGCGACGAAGAGCGTTTCGTGTCGCTCGGCGAACAGGACAGCACCGTCACCCTGCGCTTCGACAACCCGCGCGGCGCGCAGAAGATCAGCATTACCCCGCCGGCGCCGACCGAGCCGAAAGAGAGCGCCAGCGGCGGCTTCACGCCGAAGAAGCTGGGCATCGGCCTGGTGTCGCTGAAGGTCGAGGCGGCCTCCCCCTCCTCCTGATCCCCACGCCTTCACGGGCGCGGTATTTTCTTTGCCGCGCCCGTCATTTCGACCAAGCTTTTACGCCTTTCTTCGGCTAACCTGTGACGGTAAAACGCCGCAACCCCGCCACAGAGCCGGGACATCCAAGGAGAAAGTATGAGCTATGCCCCACCTCGCAGCGGCCTCAGCGCCGATCAGGCACTCGATCAACTGGAAGCCCTGTATGACGCCGCGGTAGACGCGCTGCGTCAGGCGGTCAGCGACTTTATCAACCACGGCACGCTGCCGGATGCGCAGGCGCGCGCCGCCGGGCTGTTCGTGTATCCCGAGCTGCGCGTCAGCTGGGACGGGCAGCAATCCGGCCTGAACAAAACCCGCGCCTTCGGCCGCTTTACCCATCCCGGCAGCTACAGCACCACCGTGACCCGGCCGCAGCTGTTCCGCCACTATCTGGCCGAACAGCTGGCGATGCTGGAGCACGATTACGCCGCCCATATCGAAGTGGCGCCGTCGCAGCAGGAGATCCCGTTCCCTTACGTGATCGACGGCTCCAGCCTGGCGCTCGATCGCTCGATGAGCGCCGGCATCGCGCAGCATTTCCCCACCACCGAGCTGGCGCAGATCGGTGACGAGACCGCCGACGGCCTGTACCACGCCACCGACAGCCATTTCCCGCTGTCGCATTTCGATGCGCTGCGCGCGGATTTCTCGCTGGCGCGGCTGCGGCACTACACCGGCACGCCGGTGGAACACTTCCAGCCGTTCGTGCTGTTCACCAACTACACCCGCTATGTGGATGAGTTCGTGCGCTGGGCCTGCGCCCAGATCGCCGATCCGGCCAGCCCCTACATCGCCCTCTCCAGCGCCGGCGGCACCTATATCACGCCGGAAACCCGCGCCCCGGAGCAGGCGGTGTCCGATCTGGCGTGGAAAAACCACCAGATGCCGGCCTATCACCTGATCTCGCGCACCGGCCAGGGCATTACGCTGATCAACATCGGCGTCGGCCCGTCCAACGCCAAAACCATCTGCGATCACCTGGCGGTGCTGCGCCCGAGCGCCTGGCTGATGATCGGCCACTGCGGCGGCCTGCGCGAAAGCCAGAAGATCGGCGATTATGTGCTGGCCCACGCCTATCTGCGCGACGATCACGTGCTGGATGCGGTGCTGCCGCCGGATATTCCGATCCCGAGCATCGCCGAGGTGCAGCGCGCCCTGTACGACGCCACCAAGATGGTCAGCGGCATGCCCGGCGAAGAGGTCAAACAGCGTTTGCGCACCGGCACCGTGGTCACCACCGACGATCGCAACTGGGAGCTGCGCTATTCCGCTTCGGCGCGGCGCTTCAACCTCAGCCGCGCGGTGGCGGTCGACATGGAGAGCGCCACCATCGCCGCCCAGGGTTACCGCTTCCGGGTGCCGTACGGCACGCTGCTGTGCGTCTCCGACAAACCGTTGCACGGCGAAATAAAACTGCCGGGCCAGGCCAACCGCTTCTACGAAGGGGCGATCTCCGAGCACCTGCAGATCGGCATCTGCGCCATCGATCTGCTGCGCGCCGAGGGCGATCGCCTGCACTCGCGCAAGCTGCGCACCTTCAACGAGCCGCCGTTCCGGTAACGGTTCTCAGGCCCGCTGCGGCGGGCCATTTTTTCCTTAACGCACCAACGCTAGCGCGCGCTTCTCCTGGCTGCGGCCGCCGGCGATCGACAGCAGCAGGTCTTTGACCAGCAGCGCCGGGGCGGACAGCGCCTGTTGGCCCGACATGCACAGCGACAGCGGCACCGACATCGTCGGCGCATTGATGCGCGCCATCCAGGCTTTGGCCGGGCCGATCATCGCGCGCGCCACCGATTCCGGCAGCACGGTCGCCCCCAGCCCGCCGGCGATCGCGGCGCTCAACGCGCCCGAGGATTCGATCTCCCCCACCACGTTGACAGCCAGCTTGCGCAACGCCATCGCCTCTTCCAGCTGATTGCGCACCGCATCGCCCTCGCGCGGCAGGAACAGGTTTAGCCGCGCCACGTCCAGCAGCTCGACGCTGTTGCCGGGATGCGGCACCGCGCGCGTCGCCACCAGATAAAGATCTTCTCGCATCAGTGCGATGGCGTGCAGCCCGGCGGGCATTTTGGCGCCGTAGACCATCGCCATGTCCAGCGTCTGGTTAGCCACCTGCCCGGCCAGCGCCGCGCCGCCGTTTTCATGCAGGCTGAGCAGGATACCCGGCTGCTGATCGCGCAGGCTCTGCAGCAGCGGCAACGCCAGCTGCGCCGCGGTGCTGCCCGACGCCAGCCCGAGAGACACCTGGCCGCTCATCGCCTGCCCGGCGCTGTTGACCGCACTCTGCGCCTGCTCGCACTGGCGCAGAATGGTCTGCGCGTGGGCATACAGAATGTTGCCGGCCTCGGTCGGCTGCACGCCGCGCTTGGTGCGGATCAGCAGCTGTTGCTTCAGCTCCCCCTCCAGCGTCGCCAGCTGCTGGCTGAGCGCCGGCTGGGCGATGTGCAACACCTCCGCCGCCTGGGTCAGGCTGCCGATATCGACGATTTTCACGAAGTACTTCAGACGTCTGAAATTCATAGTGCCTCCAGCGAGCCGCTAAATTGAGAATGCCGAAATCCGGTCAGGCAACCACAGCAAGATCCAGGCCAGAGTCGGTAAACGGCCACGGAAGCGGGATATACGGCGGTCAACGGCCGTTCGCCGGGCGACGCGCGCCACCGCGCAGGGCAGCCGTTGCACCATCGGCAGGCAAATGCGCCAAACAATGGGCAATCCGGCGGCGCTGTGCGCGGGATAAGCGATAAAAGCGAGAAAAAGCAGCAGGTTGGGCAATCTTGCAGCAAACGAGCGCGTCGGGCGTTTTCACGCTTTACAAGCCGCAACCACCCCGCTATTATTCGCCCCGTTCACACGATTCCTCTGTAGTTCAGTCGGTAGAACGGCGGACTGTTAATCCGTATGTCACTGGTTCGAGTCCAGTCAGAGG
>NZ_JAVHUX010000006.1:0-146616 GCF_030954545.1 Serratia sp. MF1(2023)
GAGCGCGTCGGGCGTTTTCACGCTTTACAAGCCGCAACCACCCCGCTATTATTCGCCCCGTTCACACGATTCCTCTGTAGTTCAGTCGGTAGAACGGCGGACTGTTAATCCGTATGTCACTGGTTCGAGTCCAGTCAGAGGAGCCATATTTAGAGAAGCCCGCTCAGGGAAACCCGAGCGGGCTTTTTGCTTTCTGCCGCCGTCAAAAGCTGCGTTTCGCCACCAGATAGGCGCCCGCCACCAGCAACAGGGCGCCGACCAGCGCCGGCAGATTGTCGCGCAGCGCCGCCGGGCCGGCGCGGTAGACGTCCACCAGCAGCCCCATGCACAGCTGGCTGGCGACCAGGATCGAGATGGTGGCCGCCGCCCCCAGTTTTTGGTAGCCCAGGATGCCGGCGAACACGAACAGCGATCCCAACAGCCCCGGCAGCAGCATCCACCACCTGGCGGCGCCGGTCACTTCCGCCACCGCGCCGAGGCCGTTTTTGGCCAGCAACAACCCCACCAGCAGCAGCAAACCGACGCTGGAGTTGATCACCAGCGTGATAAGGATGGTCGAGACGCTTTCGGTAATGCGCACCATCAGCAGATTCTGCACCACCAGCCCCATTCCCGCCGCGATCAGCAGCAATAGCATATTCATCGCCCTGTCTCCAGGATCAGCGCGCCGGCGGCGCCGTTCGCTCGTCGAGCGTCAGCTGCAGGAAAGTCAGATCCAGCCATTGGCCAAATTTGGCGCCCACCTGCTCCATGCGCCCCACCTCGCGGAACCCGAGCGCCAGATGCAGCTTAATCGAGGCCTGATTGCCGGATTCGATACCGGCCACCATCACGTGCTTGCCGATCTCCCGCGCCCGTGCGATCAGGGCGATCAACAGCGCTTTGCCAATCCCTTCACCGCGATGCGCCTGATGGACATACACCGAGTGTTCTACGGTATGGCGATAGCCGTCCCAGGCGCGCCAGTCGCCGAACGACGCGTAGCCGATCGCCTCGTCCGCGCCGTTCACCGCCACCAGCACCGGGTAGCCCGCCGCCTGCCGTTCGCCGATCCACGCCGCGCGGTTGGCCGCATCTACGGTTTGTTCATTCCAGATGGCGGTGCTGTTCAACACCGCGTCGTTATAGATGGCGGCAATCGCCGCGCTATCGTTGAGCGTCGCATTTCGTATAATCATGGTTTACCCCGGCCAATTGTCCACTATAATACTACGATATGAATATTAAATTAGACAATCTAAATCAGCTGATCGGCGCACGCATTCGCCTTGAACGCGAGGCGCGCCACTGGTCGCTGTCCGATCTGGCCGAGCAGGCAGGCGTCTCACGGGCGATGGTTCATAAGATCGAGCGCGGCGAGAGCAGCCCGACGGCGATGCTGCTGGCCAGGCTGGCGGGGGCGTTCGGCCTTAGCATGTCCAAGCTGATCGCTCGGGCGGAAACGCAGGAAGGCCGGCTGCTGCGCCGGGAAGATCAGCCGATCTGGGTCGATCCGGAGAGCGGCTACGTGCGGCGCCACGTTTCGCCGCGCACCGATCTGCCGCTCGATCTGGTGCGTATCGAACTGCCGGCCGGCGCGACGATCCCGATGCCGGCTTCGGTGTATGCCTTTAAGCGCCAGCTGATCTGGGTTTTATCCGGCGAGTTGGTCTTTGTGGAAGGTGACGCGCGCCATGTCATGGCCGAGGGAGACTGCCTGGAGCTCGGCCCACCGGCGGACTGCCGCTTTGAAAACCAGAGCGATCAACCGTGCGTGTATATGGTGGCGGTGCTGAGCGCCGCCTGATGCCCCGCCCGCGCTAGCCCTGCGTCGGCCGGTTATAGCCGGCGCGGAAAAACTTCTCCGCCAGCCGGCTGTCGCCGCCGGAAAAGAACTCGCTCATCGGCTCACTGCCGAGGCCATAGGCGCGGCTCAGCTGCCCGGCTTCGAACGCCGCCCGGTTCTCGTCGCCGCAGCGCTGTGCCAAATGGTGCGCATAGCCGAGCACGAAGCCACGCTTATAGTCGGAGCAAAAGCGCGACAATTCCGCCTCCGGCTTCAGACTCTCCGCCTTTAACCCCGCCAACAGCCCTTTGCCAAAATGGTCACCCACGGTTTCCTCCTCATTACGCCATCGCTATATAACAAAATATACAGCGAATGAGCGAACGAGAACATACTCCCTAAGTTTTACTCGCCGCATAAAAAAGGCCCGCCAAGCGGGCCTCGGCGAGAACGGGCAATCACAGCGTGAAATTCAGCCCTTCGCTGACGGTCTTGCCCAGCGGCAGGCGGCCCGACGGCGCCTCTTTTTCCTGCAGGAAATCTGGCAGGCGGGCTTTGTCGCCCGGTTTGCCGATCGCCACCATGGCGTGCACCGCATAGTCGTCCGGCAGCTGCAGCGCCGCCTTAATCTTGTCGTGGTGAATTCCGCTCATGCAGTGGGTCAGCCAGCCTTTCAGGTGCGCCTGATGCGCCAGGCTGGCCCAGGCGGCGCCGGTATCGAACGCGTGGGTCGGGTTGTCCATCAGCCGTTCGCCGTTCAGGCTGGTGGTTTTGGAGACGATCACCACCAGCGCCGAGGCGTGCTGCGCCCAGCCGCGGTTGAAGTCGATCAGGAATTCCAGGTAGTTCTCCCAGCTGTCGGAACCGTGCTTGCTGTAGGCAAAGCGCCATGGCTGAATGTTGTAGGCCGAAGGCGACCAGCGCGCCGCTTCAAAAAAGCTCAGCAGCGTTTGGTCGTCGATGGTGTCGTTGGCCATCGCGCGCGGCGACCAGCGTTCGATAAATTGCGCATCAATCGGATAATCGGAAGTTCTTGGCTGGCTCATGATAGGTTCTCGCAGTGAAGTAAAAACAAAAGTTCGCTGATATTCCCACAGCTTAGGACGATAAAACTTTTATTTCGTGCCATTGCCCTGCGGCAGTTCCTGCTGCAGCCAGGCGAGAAACGCCCTGACCGGCGGATGCCGCTCGCGCCCCGGCGCGCACAGCACGCTGTACGCGGCGCCCGGTACGCGCACCTCCGGCCGGTACGCCACCAGCAGGCCGTTGTCCACCATATCGGACACCATCACCGAGCTCGCGAGCACCATCCCCTGCCCGGCCACCGCCGCCTGCAGGGCGTAATGCTCCTCGTGATAGCTGCGCATCGCCGCATGGCGCTGCCACCAGTCCACGCCGGCGGCCAGGCACCAGTCGCGCCAGCCGCTGTCGTACAGCGCCGAATCCCCCCATTTGACGGTGATCAGCACCGGGTTTTCCGGCTCGGCGGCGGCCAGCCCCGGCGCCGCGTAGACGCCAAAGCTTTCCTCCAGCCGCGCCGTCTGATGCAGCGCAGGATAGTGCGCGCGGCTGTAGCGCACCGCCACGTCCACGCTGGCGTCCTGCTGCAGATCGATCACCTCGGCGCAGGCCTCCAACCGCACCAGATAGTGCGGGTAGGCCTGGTAGAAACGCCCCAGGCGCGGCACCAGCCACAGCGCCGCGAAAGAGTGCGTGACCGAGACGCACAGCGATCCGGTGCTGGGCTGCGGCCGCAGGCCCTCGAGCGTGGCGGCAACGTCCAGCAGCGCGCCGTGCACCCCGGCAAACAGCGTTTCGCCTTTCGGCGTCAGCCGCACGCCGCGCGGCACCCGCTCGAACAGCGCAAACCCCAACTGCTGTTCCAGCGCTTTGATCTGGTGCGAAATCGCCGTCGGCGTCACCGCCAGCTCGGCCGCCGCCAGCTTGAAGCTGCGCAGGCGAGCGGCAGATTCAAAGGTGCGTAATGCGTTGACGGGCAGCGTGGCGAACATGGCGAAACCTCTAGAGATGAGTTGAGCTCATCCTGGCAGAAAAGCCGTCATTTGTCGCCTGCCACTACTTGTTTCTAGAGTAGGACTGAATCCACTTCATACCGAGGAACATGACATGAATACAACTCATCAATCCAAACGTCTGGTGGTGTTGGTCGGCAGCCCGCGCCGCGACGGCAATAGCGCCACGCTGGCGCAGGCGATTCTGGCGGGCGCCGCCGAAGCCGGCACGTCCGCCAGCCTGCATTTTCTCGATGATTACCTGAGCGGTTTTCTGAGCGATGAACGCCACACGCCGCCACCGGCCGATCGCTACGCCGAGCTGTTTCTGGAGCACTTCCTGCCGGCCGACGGCGCGGTATTCTGCACGCCGATTTACTGGTACGGCATGTCGGCGCAAACCAAGGCCTTTTTCGATCGCTCGTTCAGCTTCTATTCCAATGCCTACCCTCAGGCGGAACAGGTGCACCAACGCATGAGCGGCAAACGCATCGGGCTGGCGGTGGCGTCGGAAGAAACCTACCCCGGCGCGGCGCTGGGCATCGTGCATCAGCTCCAGGAATTCAGCCGCTACACCCATTCCTCGTTCGTCGGCGTGGTGCACGGCGCCGGCAATCAGCGCGGCGAGATCGCCCGCGATCCGCGCAACCCGCTGCAGGCCGCCCGCGAGTTGGGGCGCGAGTTTTTCACTCGCCCCTATTCGGATTATCAGATGGACAGCCCGCGCAGCACGCAGGTGTGGGAGGAGTAAGCGCGGCGCCCGGAGGCAATTGCAAGTCTGTCGCAATCTGTTGCGGGCCATTGGCCCGCCGTTGCCGCGCTTGTATGATACGACGCGGCGCCAGACGGTGGCCGCCGATCTCAAGCGGAAGCGAACTGCAATGTCTAAACAGTGGAAAATAACGGCGGCCAACGCCGGGCTGCGTCTCTATACCCGCATCGCGGGCAATTTCCGGCCCGTAGCAAGCTTCGATCCGCAGCAATCCTTTGAGCGCATCGTGATTTTCTCCACCAGCGCCCTCGGCGATCTGATGTTCAACACGCCCGCCATTCGCGCACTGTGCGAACGCTATCCCGACGCGCAAATCACGCTGGTCTCCAGCCATAAAAACCGGCAGCTGGTCGAAGGCAGCCCCTGCTTTCATGACGTGATTTACTGGGACCACAAGGCCAAAGACATGTTGGGCGTTATCCGGCGCCTGCGAAAAAACCGGCCTCAGCTGGCGGTCATCCTGCACTCGAAGGCGCCTTACGATGTGCTGGTCGCCATCGCCGCCGGCTGCCAATACCTGTTCAAAGACATTTATGGCAACAAACCGAGCGGCATGGAGCGCTGGCTGACCGGCGTCAGCCGCAGCACCGGCGGCCATTTGATTCAGCGCAAGCTGGATATGATGGGGCAATTGGGCTGCCGCACCGATAACCCGGCGATGTTCATTCCCGTCGCTTTCCCTGCGCGCGCCAAACCGGCGGGCAAGATCCTGATCGGCTTTCAGATGGGCGCTTCCGAAACGCTGCGCCGCTGGCCGGTCGACCACTTTGTTCAGCTGGCGCAACGGCTGCTGGCGCACTCTCCCGACTGTCAGATCGAGTTGATTGGCAGCAAGGCGGAGCACAGCCTCGAGCGGGAGTTTATGGCGGGTTTGAGCGAGGCGCAGCAACAGCGGGTAGTAAGCCATATCGGCGCGACCACGCTACCGCAACTGCTGGCGACGATCGCCAATCTGCAGGTACTGGTGACCGGCGATACCGGCCCGCTCCACCTCGCCGTGGCGTTGAAAACCGCCACCGTCAGCCTGTTCGTCACCGCTAACCCGCGGCATACCGGCCCCTATCAGGACAGCGAACGGCATCAGGTGATGCACGTGCCGGTTGACAGCGCCGCGCTGAGTGCCGCTGAGCGACGCCAACCGCTCAGCATCATCGCGGCGGAACAGGTGCTGGAGAAGACGCTGGCGGCGCTGCCGTCCGCACAGTCCCGATCCGTTTAGGCTGCGACAGCAGCAACGCCAGCGGCAGCCAAAACAGGGACCAAAACTCCGCCGGATTGGCGATCACAAACATGCCCTGCGAACTGTAAAATACCAGCATAAACAGAAACAGGCCCGCCTCCCAACGCCGCCCTGCGCGCCAGTGCGCGATGGCGAGCCGCGCGCCGTATCCCAGCAGCGCCAGCAACAACAGGAACCCCACGCAGCCGCCCTTCAGCAACGCGCCAAGGTACAGGCTGTGCGTGGTGTGGTTCAGCTCGCCGGTGTAATTGAGAAAGTTAAGCTGCTTATCAAAGCCGTAGCCGAAGAACGGCGCCTGTTCGATCAGCGCCAAGCTGTGGCGCCAGATGCTGATGCGAACAAAGCTCTGTTGATACAGCTCGCCAAAACGCGTAAGCAACATTTCGCCGATCGCACTGTAAACGACGGCGAGAACCACAGCCAGCGCGCCGGGCAACAGAAACCACAGCCATCGTCCCGGCCGGTGTCGATAAGGCATCGCCACCACCACCGCGAACGCCAGCGCGATCAGCGGGCCGCGGCTTTGCGTCAGCACCATGAACGCCAGCAGCGGCGGGATAAAGCACAGCGCCGCTTTTTGCCCGGTATCGCGGAAGATCATCAGGCTCAACAAAATGGCGATGGCGGCGTAACCGGCCAGATCGATCACGTTGCTCGGCCCCGGATTGCGGGCGGTGGTTTCCCGCAGATGATAAATCGACGGGGCGTCGACCAGCGTCAGATACAGGCACAGCGCCGTTATGCCGGCCAGCATCGCCCACTGCAGTTGATGACGCCGCTCACCGTCTAGCAGCGTCACCAGCCAGGCGAGATAGAGCAGGATATAGGCGCTGTGGGTCAGGGCCGACTGCATGTCACCCGGCGTCTCGCCCCACAGCGCGCTGAGGGAATAATAAAGCAAAAACATCAGCGCCAGCCCGCCGCCCCAACGCGCCTGACGATTGATCCACAGCTGCCGCCGCAGCGGCGGCCAGGTGAACACGGCAGCCAGCCACAGCAGCGCTGCCAGATGAAACAGGTTGTTGACGCGGGTCTGCCCGCAAAAGATCGCGCTTAAAAATGCGAAGGCTAAAAACAGCGCGCTGCCGAGGCGATAACACCGCTCAGGCTTGCTGAAAGTAAACATTGCCGTCCACCTTCTCGAAGATATCGCTGCCGATAGCGCTGTGCGGGGAAAGGTTTTTTATCGCGATCTGCTGTTTTTGCATGACCGCGCCGGCATGCCGAAAAGCGGGGATCACCAGCGACTCCACTTTGTCCGACAGGAACGTCGGTAACCGATCCTGCTCCGTTTCGTAAAAGCGCGGCTGGTGGAAGTTGTTCATGTCCAACCCGGCGATAAACAGCTGCCTGAAGCCGAGATAGGCGATGATTTGCAGCGCCCAATAGGCCACGGTGCCGGCATCGAAAATGCCACAGCGGATATCCTGGCTGAAGCCGAGCGTGCGGTTCGCGATGCAAAACTCCACCCCGTTTTCCCGGCAGTAGTGATCCCACAGCGCGCCGCTGTCGATCCGGGGACGGTAAATCTTGCAGGCCGCGTCTTCGACAATCGCCAATCGGCAGCCGATCGCCGCCTGTCCAAAACGATCGAGAATGCGCGCCACGCCGTGCACGGTGGTGAACAGCGTCAGCGCTGGCCGTTGAATGACATCGCGCACGATCTCCGGGCGGTTATCGATAAACCCCATGTCCACGATGACGTAGAAGTGAAAATCCACCTGCCGATGCAGGCAATAGGCGCCGTTGACCCCGATCGCGGGCATGGCGGGAATATTTTCGAAACGCAGCGCCTTCACCGACGGGCCGGTAGCCGTCAACAACGCCGGCCCCCGGCAACTGTTGCGCAGTTCGCTCAGCGGGACGATCGGCACCGGCCGGTGCTTGTACCATAAGGCGGCGATTTCACCGCCCTCGCCGCGCGCAATCTTCACGTAGGGCCAGAGGTTTTCGTTATGCCGATAAGGGCGCGCGTGGGAATAGCGGTAGATCTGCTTAAAAAAAGAGCCCATGGTGGCGATGTCCTGTCCAGAGTGCGTGACGATACCTACAGAGGCATCTTTCTGTATGCTCAGAATTTAAAAACGTGTCAGCACTGGCCAGGCCGCACAGCGAGTATCTAAATATTCGTTTAGTGAGGCAATTTTTGTAATTTGAATTATTAGTCAGCGTAGCGGCAAGAAATGTGTCGAAGTGTTATTTGAATGAGGAACTGTTGCCGTGCGTAAAAATACCGTGAATGGCGGCAGCGCCGCCGCTTGGCATTGATGGGGTTTTGTTATAACGTATCATAACTTTAGCCAAAGGAAGACGACGATGAAAATCCAGCTGTCTCTGCTGTTTCTCTGCCTGCTGGCCGGCAAGGCCGCGGCGTTTCAGTCGAAAGTGCCCGAACCGCGCCCGGAACAGGCGCGCGCGGCGGAACAAAACATCGAAAATCTGTTTTATGGCTTTCACGCCATGGACGCCCAGCCGGTGAACATCGGCAGCTGCGCGGCGGTGCCGGTGGCGGGATGCCAATGCGCGTTCTGCACCCAGCTGCGGCAGGCCGGGCGCTGAAGCCCCTTATTCAACCCAGCTCATACTGCACGATCAGCTGCCCCTTCTTCATCTTTACGCCGGTGATCGCGATCGCGCCCACCTCGCCCAGCGCGGCGACATGGGTGCCGCCGCAGCCGTAGGCGGGCAGTTCGCCGAAACCGACCTGCCGCATCCCGTCCACCGCCTGTTGGCGGCGTGGCAGATCGGCGGCTATCAAGCGCGCCAGCTCCGCCTGCAAAAAGTCCGCTTCTATCGTCTGCGCATCCGGCCCTGGCGTAAACGTGATGCGCCCTTCCCCCGGCCAATGATGCGCCTTGACCGGCCGCCACCCCCGGCTTTCGCCCAGCCAGCCGATCAGATGCCCGCCGGAGTGCCAGCGGGCGTGCAGGCGGCGCTGCGCTTCATCGACTTGCAGCGTGACCGGCCCGATCGGCAGCGGCGCGGCGGTAAAGTGCAGCACGGTATCCCCCTGCTGCTGCACCCGCAGCACGGCGGCGACGCCTAACGTCCCCACGTCGGACGGCTGGCCGCCGCCCTGTGGGTGGAACAGCGTGGCGTCCAGCTCTATGGCGTAGGCGCCCGCCTCGGCCGGCGTACAGCTCAACACCTGCGCCTGGCCCTGTACATCGTCGCTGTAGTAATAACGTCGTTCGGTCATCATTTTTCTCCTCGGTTCGAAGAGCCATTATATTCATGTCATAATCGATGGATAATCCGCCGTCATCACAATGGACCTTTGCGCCATGAGCACAAATCTTTCTTACGCGCTGTTGCCCGAAATGGCCGTTTTCGTTCAGGTGGTAGAGAGCGGCAGCTTTTCCGCCGCCGCCCGCAAGCTGGATACTTCGCCTTCCGCCGTCAGCCGCAGCGTGGCAAGGCTCGAACAGGCGCTGGCGCTGCAGCTGCTGCACCGCACCACCCGCAAACTGCGGCTGAGCGAAAGCGGCGAAGAGGCGTATGCGCACTGCCGCACCCTGTTGGCGGCCGCCGATGCGGTTATGGCGATCGGCGGGCGCGGCGCCGCGGAGCCCGAAGGATTGGTCAGCATCAGCGTGCCCAAGGCGGTGGGGCGCTTCGTGCTGCATCCGCACATGCCGGAGTTCCTGCGCCGCTACCCGAAGGTGGACGTGCGGCTGCGGCTGGAAGATCGCTACATGGATCTGATCGACGATCGGGTCGATCTGGCGCTGCGCATTACCGATCGCCCATCGCCCGGGTTGATCGGCCGCCAGTTGATGAGAATAGACCATCTGCTGTGCGCCACGCCGCACTACCTGGCGCAGCACGGCACGCCGCAGCACCCGCACGATCTGGCGGCGCACAGCTGCATCTATCTGGGCGAAACGCCGAGCGACGCGCAATGGAAGTTCCGCCGCAGCGGCAAAACGGTGACGGTCAACGTGCGCGGCCGCTACGCCGCCAACCACACCGGCGTGCGGCTGGACGCGGTGAAACAGCATATCGGCATCGGCAGCCTGCCGTATTTTACCGCCCGCCAGGCGCTCGATGACGGCGAGATCGTGCAGGTATTGCCGGCGTGGGATTTCCTCAGCAGCTATCACGGCGGCCTGTGGTTGCTTTACGCGCCTAACCAGTATCTACCGCCCAAACTGCGGGTGTTTATCGACTATCTCGTCGCCTGCCTGGCGCAGGAGCCGCAGCTAAAGCGCCTTGCGTAGCGTGATGTTGATGCGGTGCGGCCCCACCAGCGAGTGGTAGCCTTCCTTGACCGGCAGGATGCCGTGAAAACAGAGCCGCGATGGGCCGCCCCACACCACCACGTCGCCGTGCGCCAGCGGGATGCGCCGCGCCCGGTCGCTGCGTTGCAGGCCGCCGAACTGAAATACCGCCGGCAGCCCGAGCGACACCGAGACGATGGGGGCGCCGAAGTCGTGCTCGTCTTTATCCTGATGCAGCGACAGCTTGCTGCCCGGATCGTAGCGGTTCATCAGACAGGAATCCGGCACGAAGGGGCCGAATCCCGCCTGCTGCGCGGCTTCGTCCGCCAGCGCCATCAAGATCGGCGGAATGGCCGGCCAGCGTTTGCCGCTGCGCGCGTCGCGTTCCGAATAGCGGTAACCGCGGCTGTCGCTGGTCCAGCCGTTGCCGCACCAGCTCATCGCCACCGACATCACGTGCCCGCCGGGCGTGGTCAAATGCCGCCACGGCACCTGGGCGACGACGCCCTGCACCGCCGCCAGCAGTTCCGGCCCGTGATCGCGCACGAAGCCGTGCATCACCACCGCGCCGGGGGCGATCTCTTCGCGCCACGGCGGCGGCAGCGCGTCTTCAAAAAGATCGATTGTCATCGCCAAAACCTGTATGAATACACAGTAATCATTGTAACCCGCCGCCGCCGATTGTCCAGCGCCCGGCAACGCCATTGTCGTTGGCGGCAAATTTCTCTACAGTAGCCGCCATAAAATCAATCACTCACCAGGAATGCGTGTGATTAAGGGCATCACTCTTTCGGTCGTCGCCTCCATCTTGTTCGGCGCGATGTATTACTTCACCTCTACCCTCACCCCGCTGAACGGCGAGCAGGTCTACGGCTGGCGCACGCTGCTGACGCTGCCGTTCCTGACGCTGTTCATGGCGCTGTCCGGCGATTGGCGCAAAGTGGGCGACACGCTGGGCTGGATCGGCCAACGGCCGCAGCGTCTGCTGGGCCTGCTGCTCACCTCGGCGCTGCTGGGGGTGCAGCTGTGGTTATTCCTGTGGGCACCGCTGCACGGCAAGGCGCTCGACGTATCGCTCGGCTATTTTCTGCTGCCGCTGACCATGGTGCTGGCGGGCCGTTTGATCTACCGCGATCGGTTGTCGCTGCTGCAAAAGCTGGCGGTGGCGTGCGCCATGGTGGGGGTGGGCAATGAGCTGTATCAGGCGGGCGGCGTCTCGTGGCCGACGCTGGTGGTGGCGCTGGGCTATCCGCTCTACTTTATTTTGCGGCGGCGTTTCGGCACCGACAATCTCGGCGGGCTGTGGTGCGAGCTGGCGCTGATGCTGCCGGCGGCGGCCTGGTTCGCCTTCGGCGACGGCGGCGCGGCGGCGTTGCCGACCAATGCCGAGCTGTATTGGCGCATCCCGCTGCTCGGCGTCATCAGCGCCGTGGCGCTGGTGTGTTACATCCTCGCCAGCCGCCTGCTGCCGTTCAGCCTGTTCGGCCTGCTGAGCTATGTGGAACCGGTGCTGCTGGTGATCGTCGCGCTGCTGCTCGGCGAGAGCATCGGCCAAAGCGAATGGCCAACCTATCTGGCGATCTGGCTGGCGGTGCTGCTGCTGGCGGCGGAAGGCGCGCAGCACCTGCTGCGCCGCCAGCGGGTCTGACTCAGGCGGCCAGCGTGGCGCCGCCGTCGATCACGATATCCTGCATAGTGATGTGGCTGGCCAAATCGGAGGCCAGGAACAACACCGCATTGGCGATTTCGTCCGGGCGGGCGATTTTGCCGAGCGGGATCCCCAGCTTGAACATCTCGGGGAAACCGGCGATGGTGCGTTGCTGCGCATCGTCGGTCTGCCACATGCCGCGCTGCATCGGCGTGTCGGTCGAGCCCGGCGACACCAGATTGCAGCGCACGCCGAACGGCGCCATCTCCAGCCCCACACAGTGGTTCAGGCTGGTCAGCGCCGCCTTGGAGGCGCAGTAGGCCGCCATCTGCGTGCGCGGCACGTGCGCGGCGTTGGAGCCGATGCTGACGATCGCCCCGCTGCGCTGCGCCTTGAAGTGCGGCAGCACGGCGCGGAACAGGTAAAACGCCCCCGAGGCGTTGACGTTGATGCACTGATGCCAGTCATCCACGCTCAAATCTTCGGTATTGCCCATGCGCAGAATGCCGGCGGCGTTGACCAACACGTCCAGTTTGGGGTTCTCCTCCAGCTGTTGGCGGCACACCGCCTCCACCTGCTCCGGCCGGCTGATGTCCAGCGTCACGCAGGGGTAAGGCAGATCCGGGTTGGCGAACTCGCGGTCAAATCCCACCACCTCGGCGCCCTGCGTCAAAAAATGCCGGGCGATCTGCTCGCCGATGCCGCGCGCCGCGCCGGTCACCCACACGCGTTTGCCGGTGAAATCCATCTGAATGCTCATGGGCGCACCGCCATCCTGGCGCACAGCCGGGTCATGTTGTTGTTCATCGTTGTCTCCTGCGAAAGCGTATGACGCGGCGCGCACTGCGCCGCAAAGAGGCCTACAGCGCGCCGCTGTTCAGGCCGAAAGCGTTGAGCATGGTGCCCAGTTTGGCGGCGGTTTCCATCCACTCGGCCTGCGGCGTCGAGGCGGCGACGATGCCCGCGCCGGCGAACAGCCGCACCCGGTTGCCGCGCAGCAGGCCGCTGCGGATGACGATCGCCCACTCGCCGTCGCCGTTGGCGTCGCACCAGCCGACAATGCCGCTGAACAGGCCGCGATCGTGCGGTTCCAGATCGGCGATCAGTTGGCGGGCGCTCTCGGTCGGGAAGCCGCACAGCGCCGGCGTCGGATGCAGCAGGCAGGCCAGCTGCATCACGTTGAGATTCGGGTTCAGCAATTCGCCGCGAATGCGGGTGGACAGGTGCCACATGGTGCCGGTGCTGAGCAGCGACGGGCCGCTGGGCACGCTCAGGCTGGCGCACAGCGGCGCCAGGTGACGGCGAATGTCGTCGATCACCAGCTTGTGTTCGTATTTGTCTTTGGTCGAGCGCATCAGGCGCTCGCTGCCGAGGCGATCCTGCTGCGGATCGTCCTGACGGCGCGCCGAGCCCGCCAGCGGATTGGTGTGGATCTCGCCGCCCTGCTTGCGGATCAGCAGCTCCGGGCTGGCGCCGATCAGCACGCCGCCATCGGCCAGCGGCAGGGAAAAGTGGTAACCGGTCGGGTTCTGCACCATCAGGTTATTGAGGATCTGGTGGCCCGCCACCGGCTGCTCCAGCTCGATGTCGAGGATGCGCGACAGCACCGCCTTGTCCAGCTTGCCTTGTTTAAAGCGGCTGACCGCTTCCGCCACCGCGTGCTTGAAGCGCGGCTCGTCCGGAATGCTGGTGCAGGCGGCCAGGCGATGCGGCTGTTGCAGCATCGGGCGCGCGGCGCGGGTAAAGCTGTCGTTGGCGACAAACTGTAAACTTTCAGGCACGTACAGGCTGGAAGGCCGGCGCGTATCGAACGGAATGGCGCCCACCACCACCGGCGTCTCCTGGCCGGCGGCTTTGGCGCGCGCCAACGCCTGGCGGATATGCTGCGCCAGCGCGCTGCCTTCCTGCTCGCCACCGAACGCCGGCGTCTCGATACGCTCGAACACGCCATCGGCGGAGAGGGAACGGAATTCGGACCGGTACAAAAAGGTCGATTGTTCGGCGTACACAAACCCGGGGAAGGTTTGGTTTTCTGTCGTCAGTGTCGCCACAAGACCACTCCTTTGTTGCGCCTTACCAATGATAATGTTTATGCGAATAATTATCATTAGCTGTAAAAGAAGGATAAATTACACCGGATCCCCAGCGTGGGTCAATCTCCGATGAATGAATCTTTCCGCCCGCCGCGGCAAACCTGCGTTACGGCAAATAAAGAAATAACACACTGTTATTATTGGGTTTTAGCAAAAGATAAAAGTCGTGACATCGTCACCTTCACGCCAAAAACGCCCGTTAAACCGGCGGCCGGCGGGGCAATTTGGCGTCAACGTCTTAAGCAACGTTAATACAAACGTCTGCCGCTGCGCATCCACGGCGACCATGCGCGCATCGAGAAAATCGAAGTAACAGCGCACCTGCGGATACAGCGCCTTGAACAGGCTCTCTTTGGCGGAAAACGTCAGCGTCAGCAGTTCGTTGAACGGCAGCGTCTCGCGCAGCAACGCCTCGCGCTCCGCCGGGGAAACGATCGCCCCCCACAGCTCCTCCGCCCGCACGTCGGAGAGCAGCGTCTCCACATCCAACCCAACGCCGCCCAGCCCGCGCTCGCGGTGCACGGCGCACAGCGCGGTATCCGAATTATGGCTCAGCGCCCCGGCGATGCCCGGCGGCCACTGCGGCGCGCGATCTTCGCCGCGCGCCAGGGTGAAGTCGGCAAAACCGAGCGGCGCCAACAGTTGCCGCGCCAGAACACGCCCGGCCAGATACTCCGCGCGGCGCTTCGGCACCGCGCGCGCCAGATGATCCGGCAGTGCAAAACCCGCCTCGGGAAAACTGTCGTCGCGATACTCCGCCAGCGCAAAATGGCAGCGCGCCACCTGGCCCGGATAGCCGTCCGGCGTGAAAAATTCGATATTGCGGATAAAAGTGGGCAACGGCGGTATCCATGATAAGCAGGCAGGCTGATGATGTTAGCCCCCGAAACGGCCTGCAACAATGACCCTGGGCAAAATAAATGGCGTTAACGCCTGCACGGCGGCGCATTAGCCGGGGTGGGGAGAGGCCTCTCCCCCGCGCTCGGGAGAGAGGCTGGGCATTACAAGATGCCTTTCATGGTCTTTTCGAAATCGCTCCAGGCGCAGAAACCGTCCTTGTCGATCGGGCAGCCTTTCAGCGCCAGCGTCACGCGCTGCGGCGGGGTTTGCAGCGTCAGCGGCGTCGCCTTGCGCAGTTGCTCAGTGGACTGATAGACGTACTCGATCTTCAGCAATTCACGGTCGTTCTGCGCGTCGCGCCAGCGCTGGAACACCAGTTTGCCGCCGATCGGCGTTTTCTCGTACTGCTGCGGCAGCTGATACGGCTGGAACTGCATGGCCGACAGCAACGAGGCAATATTGGAATCGTGGCCGACCAGCACCGTCAACTTCGGCGCGTCCGGTTTGCGCTCGCCGAGCAGCGCATTGTTGATGTAGGTCAGCAGCGGCTTGGCGACGTTCTGCGCCACCACCGGCGAGGTGAACAGCGAATCCTGATAGCCGTCTTTCAGCTGCGCCAGCTGCTGCCACTGATGCGGGGTGGCGATTTTGCCCCAGGCCACCTCTTTCATCGGAAAACCTTCGTAATACTGCAGCATAAAGGCGTCCACCAGCGAGTTGCCCACCCGCAGCGGGCCGGAGACGCCCGGCTCTTTGCCCGGCACCGCGCTCATCACGCTGGCTTCTTTGCTCAGGTCACAGTGTTTGTCGGTCTTGCAGGCGGCGGAATCCTTGTAGTCGATGATCTTCGCCAGCTGTTGGTAAGAGGCGTCCAGCTTCAGCGATCCCAGCGCGGCGTTCATCGCCGCCAGCGCCTGCTGGTTGAAGGCTTCGCTGGTGTCGGTGATGATCGGGTTGAAGGTCGGATCCATCTCGCCCATTTTGTCCTGATGATGCACGCCGACGTCGCAGCCGGGGAACGCGCCGTTGCTGAAGAACTGCGCGGTGGCGACCGTGCGCTGCAGGCTGTTGGCGTAGACGTACACGCTGCCGTCGGTCGGGCAGCCTTCTTGCGGCAACAGGCCGGTCTGCTTCAGCCAGGCGTTGAAATAGTGCCCCATATACACTTCCAGCACCCCGCCCTTGGTGGTCAGTTGGCCGCCCGGCGTTTCCCAGGCCGGCCAGGCCTTCGGCGTGGACTGCGCCAGCACGCTGCCGTTGTTGGCCAGCGGCGCGCGCAGGTTATGGCGGCTCATCACCAGCACCTGTTCCAGCTGATAACCGCCGGCTTCCGCCAGCGCGTTCCCGGTGAATAGCAAAGGCAGGCACAGCAATAACGTTTTTTTTCTCATCCGCAGAGGCTCCCGGAAAATGATTATTTTTAAGGTGTTAGCGTTTGCCCGAGTATGATGGCGGGGTTAGTGTGACAGGGTTCACGGGAAAGGATCGTAACCGCGGCCACCGGGCGGTGGCCGCGTGGCTTCAACTCAGTACCACAGGCTCATTATCGGCCAGCCGATCAGCAGCAGCGCGGCAATGTACACTACGCCGAGAATGCCGCCCAGGCGCCAGTAGTCTTTCGACTTCACGTAGCCGCAGCCGTAGATGATCACCCCCGGCCCGGTGGCGTACGGCGTCAGCACGCCCATGATGCCGATCGACAGCACCAGCAGCATCGACAGCTGCTCCATCGGCACGCCCGGCAGCCCTTTACCGACCGCCAGGATCACTGGCAGCATGGTGGCGGTGTGCGCCGACAGGCTGGCGAACAGGTAGTGGGCGAAGTAGAACACCAGCACCAGCGCCACCACCGTCATGTTCGGCGAGAAGCCGTCCAGGTGGGTGCTCATGGTCTGGGCGAACCAGTCGATAAAGCCGGAGCGCGTCAGGCCGTTGGCCATCACCACCAGCGTCGCCAGGTTAACCAGCGTGTTCCAGGCGCTGGAGTATTTGGTGATCTCTTTCCACGACACCACGTGCAGCGCCAGCATCAGCGACACCGCCAGCAGGCACACCGCGGTGGCGTCCAGCACTTTGCCGCCGAACACCCACAGGCACAGGCTGAGCAGCACCAGGCCGATCAGGGTGTATTCCTTGCGCGTCAGCTTGCCCATTTCCCCCAGCGCGGTATCCGCCCAGGCGGCCACTTCGCTGCTGTGGGTCACGCCCGGTTTGTACAGGTAGTAGGAGATCAGCGGCGCAACGATCAACAGCAGCAGGCCGACCGGCAGGAACGCCAGGAACCACTGCATCCAGCTGATGTGCACCCCGGCGATCTTGCCGACGAACTCGATGCCCAGCACGTTCGGCGCGGCGCCGGTGACGAACATCGAGGAACTGATGCTGGTGCCGACCACCATCATCCACATCAGGTAACCGCCGATGCGGCGTGAAGAGGGATCGTTGGGGAAAGAATCGAACAGCGGCGGCAGGTTTTTCACCACCGGGAATACCGTGCCGCCGGTGCGCGCGGTGTTGGACGGCGTGAACGGCGCCAGCAGGATATCGATGATCACCACCGCATAGCCCAACGTCAGCGTGCGCTTGCCCATGAACTTCACCAGGAACAGCGCGATGCGCCGCCCCAGCCCGGTGGCCTCGTAGCCCAGTGCGAAGATAAAAGCGCCGAACACCAGCCAGACGGTGGTGCTGGAGAAACCCGCCAGCCCCCATTTCAGCGCCTCTTTACCGGCCTTGAAGCCCGGCTCCGCCAGCTCCTGCGCGCCGAACAGCACCCAGTTGGCGCTGAGCACGCTGACGGTCACCGCGATAAAGCTGATGGCGGTGGCCGGTATCGGCTCCAGAATCATGCCGACGATCATCGCCACAAAGATGGCGAAGTAGTGCCAGGCCTGCGGCGGCATGCCGTCGGGCACCGGTATCAATAACAGGATCGCGAGCACCGCCAGCGGCGCTATCGCTTTCCAGATCTTTTCCTGGGTTTGGGACATAGGGACTCTCCTGAAGGCTTGGTTATTATTCTTGGGCACCCAGCTGCGCCAGCAGCCAGGTCACTATCAACAGGTCGGCGCTGCCGCCGGGGCTGAGGTTGCGAGCGATGCAGTCGGCATCGAAGCGCCGCAGGCGCGCCAGGCCCGCTTCCCCCGCCGAGCCGCCCTGCGCCAGCAGCAATGCCGCCCGGCGCCGCAGCCAGCGCAGCCCGTGCAGGCCGCCGCGCGAGGCGACGTTGGTGTCGTCGTTGTGGGCCATCAGCCACAGCAGGCTGTCCAGCAGCGCCCGCTGTTCGTCGCCGCCGGCGGCCAGCCGTTGCCGATACAGCGGCAGCGCGCCGTCAAGCACCAGCCGGAAACCGGCCTCCGCCTCGCCGCGCGCGCCGCTCAGCCCGTACGCGGCGAACAGCCGCTGGCCGGCGGTCTGCCCGGCGTTGTTGCGCCGCAGCTCGCGATCCACCAGCCCCCGGCACATCGCCGCCACCTCGGCGCACAGCGCTTCGGCGACGATGGCGCGGCCCTGCTGCTGCAGGCGGCCGAAGGCGGTGCACAGCAACCCGAGCGAGAACACGCTGCCCTTGTGGGTGTTAATGCCGCCGGTGGCGCGAAACATCTGGTTTTCGCAGGCCAGGCCGAGCGGCCGCAGCCGCGCCAGCTGCTGCTCTGCCGGCAAAGTGGCGTCTTCGCGCCCGCGTTGGATAAAGCGCGGCAGCCACACGCCGATGGCGCGGGCGCTGCGGTAGAAGTGCCCGAGATCCATATCGCAGTGGGCGCCGGTGTTATGGCGATCCACCAGCCCCGGTTTGGGCGTAAGATTGACCTCCACCAGCAGCGCGCGGAAAGCGGCGCGGGCGAAGTCGCAGGCCGGTTCGGCACGGTGGGCGGGCAGGTTAATCGGCAGAGATCGCATCGTTGAACATCCTTTCCATTTCATGCAGCAGCTGCTCGCTGCTATGCCGCCGCTGGCGGGCGCAGATCTTGGCCGGTTGGCCGCACAGCAGGCAGCGCCGTTCCGGCAGGCCGATGTCGCGGCGCGACAAAATGCGCCCCTGCGTATCCAGCACGTCGATATCCCACAGCCGGCCGATCGGGCGGCTCACCTCCAGCTGCATGGCGCAGTCCTTCACCCGCTGGGCATCGGCGCGCAGCGCGACAAAGCCTTCGCAGCCGGTGGCGAGCGCCAGCGCCTCGGCCTGCGGGCTGGGCCAGCCCTGTTCGGCGCACAGCCGCAGCAACGCCGCCCACCCCAGGTTGAAGATGCCGCGCGTCAGCGCGCTGTCCTTCACCGGGCCGGGCACCACCAGCGTCAGCACCAGCAGCGTGCACTGGTGCTGCGCCAGCCATGCCTGCTGGCGCGCCTGGCGGCATTCGCGGCTGGTGAGCAACTCCGGCAGGCTGACCGCGCGTTCGGCGGCCAGTTGGGGATCGACGGCGGCCATCGGCTACTCCGCCACCTGATGCACCACGTCGATCACCGAGCCGTCGCGGTAGCGCACCACCGCCACCACCTTGTCGGTAAAGGCGATCGGCTGCGGTTCGCCGGTCAGCTGCAGCGCGCGGGCGCGCAGCCAGTCGATGCTCACCACCTCAAGGCCGGCCTCCCGCAGGCGCTGCGCCAGCTCCGGCCGCGCCGGGTTGACGGCGATGCCGTGGTCGGTCACCAGAATGTCGATGCTGGAGCCCGGCGTGACGCAGGTAGTCACCTGCTCCACCAGCGTCGGGATGCGCCCGCGCACCAACGGCGCAACGATGATCGCCAGCCGCGCGGCGGCGGCGGTGTCGCAGTGGCCGCCGGACGCGCCGCGCAGCACGCCGTCGGAGCCGGTCAGCACGTTAACGTTGAAGCCGGTGTCGATTTCCAGCGCGCTCAGCACCACCACGTCGAGCCGATCGACCGACGCGCCCTTGGAGCTGAAGTTGGCATATTGGTTGGCGCTGATTTCGATATGGCGCGGGTTGCGCGCCAGCGAGGTCGCCGCCGCCCGATCGAAGCTCTGCACGTCCAGCAGCTTGCCGATCAGCCCTTTCTCGTGCAGATCCACCATGGTCGAAGTGATGCCGCCGAGGGCGAACGCGGCGCGAATGCCGCGGGCGCGCATCTTGTCCTCCAGGAACCGGGTCACCGCCAGCGAGGCGCCGCCGGTGCCGGTTTGCAGCGAGAAGCCTTCGGTGAAGTAGCCGGAACCGGCGATCACCTCGGCGGCGCGGCGGGCGATCAGCAGCTCGCGCGGGTTCGAGGTCATGCGCGTGGCGTCGGCGCCGATCTTGTCGGCGTCGCCCACCCGCTCCAGCTGCACGATCAGATCCACCCGATCCTGCGCCAGGCTGGCGGGATGATGCGGATACGGCACCAGTTGCTCGGTCAACAGCACCACGGTGCCCGCCGCCTCGGCGTCCACCCGCGCATAGCCGAGCGAGCCGCAGCAGGCTTCACCGCTGTAACCGTTGGCGTTGCCGAACTCATCGCAGGCCGGCACGCCGAGGAAGGCCACGTCTATCTTCAGCTCGCCGGATTCGATCAGGTTGACCCGGCCGCCGTGCGAGTGAATTTGCACCGGCTCCGCCAGCAGGCCGCGCGAAACCGCGTCCGCCAGCGGGCCGCGCAGCCCGGAGGTGTAAATGCGGCTCACCACGCCGTGGCGGATATGCTCAACCAGCGGCGCATGGCAGTCGGTCAGCGAGCTGGACGCCAGCGTCAGGTTGCGGAACCCCATCGCCGCCAGCGTCTCCATCACCTGGTTGAGCGTCAAATCACCGCCGCGAAACGCATGGTGGAAGGAAATGGTCATGCCGTCCTGCAGTCCGCTGCGGCGCACCGCTTCCTGCAAGGAGTCGCACAGCTTGAGATCGCGCGGTTTGCGCGCCTGCAGATTGGCTTTGGAGACGTCCTGATAGCCCGGCAGATCCGCCGGGTTGGCGAAGGTCATCAATCGTTGTTGGCGGTTCATCATGCTTCCTCCCCGTGCTGCGCCGGTTCTTCCCGTAAGCCGGACAGCGCGGCGCGCTCCAGCACCAGCCGGGCGCGCTCAATCACCGGGCTGTCGACCATTTTTCCGTTGAGCGACACCACGCCGCGCCCTTCCCGCTCCGCCGCTTCGGCGGCGTCCACCACCCGCTGCGCGTGCGCCACCTCTTTGGCGGTCGGCGCGTACAGGTTGTGCAACAGCTCAATCTGGCGCGGGTTAATCAGCGATTTGCCGTCAAAGCCGAGCTGTTTGATCAGCGCCGCTTCCTGCACGAAGCCGGCCTCGTTATTGGCGTCGGAATAGACGGTGTCGAACGCCTGAATGCCGGCGGCGCGCGCCGCCTGCAGCAGCGAGCAGCGGGCGAACAGCAGCTCAATGCCCTCCGGCGAGCGTTCGGTGCGCAGGTTGCGCACATAGTCTTCCGCCCCCAGCGCGATGCCGATAAGCCGCGGCGAAGCGTGCGCGATCGCCACCGCGTTGGTGATGCCCTGCGCCGATTCGATCGCCGCCAGCAGCCCGGTGCTGCCGACCGGCCGCCCGCAGGCCGCTTCGATGGCGGCAATCTCGCGCTCCATGTCGACAACATCCTGCGCGCTGTCGGTCTTCGGCAGGCGCACAATGTCCGCGCCGCCGCGCACCACCGCCTGCAAGTCCGCCAGGCCGTAGGCGGAGTCGAGCGCATTGACGCGCACGATGGTTTCCACCTCCTGGTACAGCGGGTGCTGCAGCGCGTGGTACACCAGCCGGCGCGCCGCGTCTTTTTCACGCAGAATCACCGAGTCTTCCAGATCGAACATCAGCGCATCGGCCTGGTAGATAAAGGCGTTGCTGACCATCGCCGCGTTGGCGCCGGGGACGAACAACATGCTGCGGCGCAGCCGGGTTTTATTCAGCGTTTTCATCTTTCGCCTCCCACGGCAGTTGGCCGCCCTCGCAGGCGCGCATCAGCGCGGTTTCCAGCCGGGCGCGCAGCACGCAGTCCAGCGCGCCCTTGTCGTCGACGATCACCTGCACCGGCTCCACCTCATAGCGCTGCAGCACCTCCAGCAGGGTGTGGCGGATCGCCGCGCCGAACTGTTTTTCCACGCTGCTGGCGATCAACAGATCGTGCTGCGGCCCCTCGGCGGGCGCGATGCGCACCATGACATCGCTGGATTCCAGCGTGCCGGCCATTGCTTCTCGGATAATTTTCATCATTCACCTGATTGTGCGGACTCAAAAGGATGCGGGGCCGCCTTGGCCCGGCGCTGCGTTTGCAGATCCTGCAGGTAGTACAGGGTGTCCGGCGGCACCAGCGGCGCGGCGGCGTGGAAGTCCCCCGCCGCCAGCAGCTTGCGCACCCAGGAGGCGGAGATCGCCGTGCCCTGATATTGCAAACGCTCGATTTCCACCAGCGCGATCGGCGGGCTGGGCAGCGCCGGCGTTTCCAGCCAGTAGCGCATGTCGCGGTTATATTTCGCGGTCACCGCGCAGAATGGCTCGTTGCCGACGAAGCGGTGGGTAATGCCCAGCGCGGGCGCCAGATACTGGCGGAAGATCTTCAGATCGATTTCGGTGTAACAGTCATCGGCCACGCCCTGATCCTTGATGAAGTAACAGGGGAAGGTGGCGCGCGAGATCACGTACTGCGAGCCTTCGTGTACCGTGAGGTTGGGAATATCGGCGGTGCCGGCCAGCACCAGCCGGCGGCGGTCTTCATAGCTGAAGCGCGAGGTGTTTTCCTTCACCAGAAACAGGTGCAGCCAGTCGCAGCGTTTGGCCGCCTGACGCACCAGATACTGATGCCCGCGGGTGAAGGGGTTGGCGTTCATCACGATGCTGCCGATGGTGTCGCCCGGCCGGCGCTGGCTCGCCAGCTGGGCGGCGTAGCGCTTCAGGCGGCACGGGCTGTTTTCCATCAGCACCACGATGCCCGGCACGGTGGCGATCGGGTAGAAACCGCACTGGCGGAACAGCGGCTCGTTCTGCACCTTGGTGTAGATAAACAGCTGAGTGTGGTGGCGCTCGTAGGCCAGGTTCACCAGCTCGGTCGCCAGCGCCAGCGCCAACCCTTCGCCGCGCATCAGCGGGCTGATGGCGACGCATTTGATAATATTGTCGGCGATGCCGCCGCAGGCGACCAATTTGTCGTGCTGGGTAACGGTAATAAATATTTCAACCGTGGTGTCGATATTCAGATCGTTACTGCGCAAGAAGGCGCTTATTTCCGAAATCGCTTTATGATCCGATCGCTTTACCCGATTAAATACGGCATCGCCTAACATAACACGCTCTCTGGGTTAACTGGCAAACAACAAATTAAATACAAAAAGGCATTTTAATTAACATCAGCAAGGGTAATTAAAACCTTAAAAACCATGCAGATAAACGCAACTTTGCGTTCGATAAATTAATGGTAAACAGAAAAAAAACGCCGATTATTGACCTATTTCACAAACCGATTCCGGTTAATAAGTTATTTAATGTTCTTTATTTGCTTAATTAATCTTATGGTGTTTATTATTGAGATAATCTTTATTTGGCGCCGCAATTTACTTACATTCATTTAGCATCTTGATTGCAATAGTAGGTTTCATTATGGAATGGCTGAACATCCTGATCGTTGAAGACGAAACGCCGCTGGCGGAGATGCACGCGGAGTTTATCCGCCAGAACGGCGGCTGCCGCCAGATTTGGCTGGCCAGCACGCTGGCGCAGGCGCGCGCCATGACCGAGCGCTTCAAGCCGGACCTGATCCTGCTGGACAACTTTCTGCCCGACGGCCAGGGCATCACCCTGCTGCGCGAACTGACGCTGAGCGGGTATCGCGGCGGCATCGTGTTCATCACCGCCGCCAGCGACATGGCCACCGTGGCCGAGGCGTTGCGTTACGGCGTATTCGACTACCTGATCAAACCGCTGGCCTATGACCGGCTGAGCCAGACCCTGCAGCGCTTCAGCCAGCGCCGCGAAGCGCTGAAAGACAAAGCGCGCCTCAACCAGCGCCGCATCGACGAGATGTTCAACACCTACGCCCGCGGCGAACAGCAGGCAGCGCTGCCCGCCGGCATCGACGAGCTGACGCTGGGCAAGGTCCGCGCGCTATTTGCCGAACCCGCCGCGCGCCACACCGCTGAAAGCGTTGCGCAAAAAATGGGGCTCAGCCGCACCACCGCGCGCCGTTATCTGGAGTTTTGCACCGCCGCGCAGCAGCTGCGCGCCGAGATCATTTACGGCAAGGTCGGCCGCCCGCAGCGGATCTACCGCGCCGGCGAACCGCATTAGCGGTTATTTGATCGCCCTTGCAAGGTTGCGTGTAACCGCTTTACTTTTTATGCGCCGGTCAGCATCTTGGTGAGCATCACCTAGCCGACTGGACGATCGCCGATGCCCGCTGCGCCCCTTGCTTCCCTGACCGAGATCCTCGCCCGCCGTGACTGGCAAAACCCGGCCTGCACCCACTACCGCCGGCTGGACGCCCACCCGCCGTTCGCCAGCTGGCGCACGGTGGAAGACGCGCGCAACGATGCCCCCAGCGCCAGCCGCCGCTCGCTGAACGGCGAGTGGCGCTTCAGCTATTTCCCGCGCCCAGAGGCGGCGCCGGAAGGCTGGCTGCAGCAGGATCTGCCGGATGCCGCCCCGCTGGCGGTGCCGAGCAACTGGCAGCTCGCCGGCTACGACGCGCCGATTTACACCAACGTGCGCTACCCGTTCCCGGTCGATCCGCCTCGCGTGCCGGAAGACAACCCGACCGGCTGCTACTCGCGCACCTTCAGCGTCGATCCGGCCTGGCTGGCCGCCGGCCAGACGCGCATCATCTTCGACGGCGTCAACTCGGCGTTCTATTTGTGGTGCAACGGCCACTGGGTCGGCTATTCGCAGGACAGCCGCCTGCCGGCGGAGTTCGATCTCAGCCCGTGGCTGCAGCCGGGAGAAAACCGGCTGGCGGTGATGGTGCTGCGCTGGTGCGACGGCAGCTATCTCGAAGATCAGGACATGTGGCGCATGAGCGGCATCTTCCGCGACGTCAGCCTGCTGCACAAACCCGCCGCGCACCTGAGCGATGTGCGCATCACCACGCCGCTGCATGACAGCTTTACCCGCGGCGAACTGGTGGTGACGGCGCGCGCCAACCGGCCCGGCCCGCTGCAGGTGCAGGTTCAGCTGTGGCGCGATGGCGCGCGGGTGGCCGAACGCACCCAGCCGCTCGGCAGCGAGATCGTGGACGAGCGCGGCGCCTATGACGATCGCGTCACGCTGCGCCTGCCGGTGGAACGCCCGGCGCTGTGGAGCGCCGAAACGCCCGCGCTGTATCGCGCCACCGTCACCCTGCTCTCACCCGAGGGGGAGATTATCGAGGTGGAGGCCTATGACGTCGGCTTCCGCCAGGTAGAAATCAGCGGCGGGTTGCTGAAGCTCAACGGGCAGCCGCTGCTGTTCCGCGGCGTTAACCGCCACGAGCATCATCCGCGCTACGGCCAGGTGATGGACGAGGCGACGATGCGCCACGACATCCTGCTGATGAAGCAGCACAACTTCAACGCGGTGCGCTGCTCGCACTATCCCAACCACCCGCTGTGGTATCGGCTGTGCGACCGCTATGGGCTGTACGTGGTGGACGAAGCCAATATCGAGACCCACGGCATGCAGCCGATGAACCGCCTGGCTGACGATCCGCTGTGGCTGCCGGCGATGAGCGAGCGCGTTACCCGCATGGTGCAGCGCGATCGCAACCACCCCTGCATCATTATCTGGTCGCTGGGCAACGAGTCCGGCCACGGCGTGAACCACGACGCGCTGTACCGCTGGGTGAAAAGCCAGGATCCGACCCGCCCGGTGCAATATGAAGGCGGCGGCGCCGACACCGCCGCTACCGATATCATCTGCCCGATGTATGCGCGGGTGGATCAGGATCAGCCGTTCCCGGCGGTGCCCAAATGGGCGATCGGCAAGTGGATCGGCCTGCCGGAGGAACAGCGGCCGCTGATCCTGTGCGAATACGCCCATGCGATGGGCAACAGCTTCGGCGGCTTTGAGCGTTACTGGCGCGCGTTCCACGAACATCCGCGCCTGCAGGGCGGCTTTGTCTGGGACTGGGTCGATCAGGCGCTGATCAAGCGCGACGCACAGGGCGAAGAGTTCTGGGCCTACGGCGGCGACTTCGGCGATACCCCCAACGATCGCCAGTTCTGCCTGAACGGGCTGGTGTTCGCGGATCGCACCCCGCACCCGGCGCTGTTCGAAGCGCAGCGGGCGCAGCAGCTGTTCCGCTTCGCCTTCGACGCCGCCTCGCTGACGCTGACCGTCACCAGCGATTACCTGTTCCGCCAGACCGACAACGAGCAGCTCAACTGGCGGCTGGAGCTGGACGGCGTGGAGCGCGCCAGCGGCAGCTTCGATCTGGCGCTGCCGCCGCAGGGCAGCCATAGCTTCACCCTGCTCGACCGCCTGCCGATGCTGCATCAGCCCGGCGAGCTGTGGCTGAACGTGGAGGTGGTGCAGCCGCAGGCCACCGACTGGTCCGAAGCGCATCACCGCTGCGCCTGGGATCAATGGCGGGTGCCGCGCGCGCTGCATCCCGCGCCGCCGCCGGCGCAGGGCGTGCCGCCCACGCTGACTGAAGACGATCAGGGGCTGACCCTCACCCACGGCGACCAGCGCTGGCGCTTCGAGCGCAGCAGCGGCCATCTGACGCAGTGGTGGCAGAATGAGCAGCCGCAGCTGCTGACGCCTCTGCGCGACGGCTTTGCGCGCGCGCCGATCGATAACGACATCGGCGTCAGCGAGGCGGACCGTATCGATCCCAACGCCTGGATCGAACGCTGGAAGCGGGCGGGCCTGTACCGGCTGGAGGAACGCTGCACGCGGCTGCAGGCCGATGCGCTGCAAAACGGCGTGCAGGTGGTGAGCGAACACCAGTTCGGCGTGGACGGGCAAATTTTGCTGATCGGCCGCAAACAGTGGCTGTTCGATGCGCTGGGCGCGGTGAACGTGAGCGTGGAGGTCGAGGTGGCCGATACTCTGCCGCCGCCAGCGCGCATCGGCCTGCACTGCCAACTGGCGACGGTGCAGCCGCAGGCCGAATGGCTGGGCCTGGGCCCGCACGAGAACTACCCGGATCGCCGCCTGGCCGCGCAGCACGGGCGTTGGCGCCTGCCGCTGGCAGATTTGCACACGCCGTATATTTTCCCCGGCGAGAACGGCCTGCGCTGCGACACCCGCAGCCTGCGCTACGGCGGCTGGCGCATCGACGGCCGCTTCCACTTCTCGCTCAGCCGCTACGGCCTGCAACAGCTGATGGCCTGCAGCCACCAGCATCTGCTGCAGCCGGAAGCCGGCACCTGGCTGCATCTGGACGGCTTCCATATGGGGGTGGGCGGCGACGATTCCTGGAGCCCGAGCGTGCACCGGGATTACCTGCTCACCGCCGGCGTTTACCGCTATCAGCTGCGCCTGCAGCGGGCGGCCTGAGGGCTAAATCTGCCAAAAAACTCAACGGGTTGCGCATTCTGTAAGCAAACAGTCACAGAATGTGTAATCCGCCTTTGACATGCCGACGGCGCCTCGCTATTATTCGCCCCGTTCCAACGATTCCTCTGTAGTTCAGTCGGTAGAACGGCGGACTGTTAATCCGTATGTCACTGGTTCGAGTCCAGTCAGAGGAGCCATATTTAGAGAAGCCCGCTCAGGGAAACCCGAGCGGGCTTTTTGCTGTTGGGCGGTCATAATCGGTGATCCCCTGCACTCTCCCTACCCGAAACCGGTCAGCCATCCGTTGAACGGGTAAGTTGCTCCCATTGTTCAATTTCCTTACCTAACGCCTCGAGCTTTTGCCGCACCAAACTTAATGCGTCACTGCCTAACAACAGATGCGTGGGTGGGGTCTGGCTCTCGATCAATGCCAGCATGGCGTGAGCCGCCTTCACGGGATCGCCGAGTTGCTTGCCGCTTTTTTCCTGACGCGCCTGACGAACAGGTTCAAATAACGCGTCATAGTCCGGGAGACGGCGAGGGCTACGTACCATTGAGCGCCCGGCCCAGTCCGTCCGAAACGAGCCGGGCGCTACTGCGGTCACGTGTATGTTGAACGGGACAAGCTCTTTGCTTAACGTTTCTGATATCCCTTCCAGTGCAAATTTGCTGCCGCAGTAATAGCTGATACCAGGTAAGGTAATGAAACTGCCCATTGAGGTGATATTAATAATGTGGCCGCGACGGCGCTGGCGCATGCCCGGCAGCACGGCTTTGATCATCGCCACCGCGCCAAACACATTGACGTCAAACTGGCGGCGCAGCTCTGCAAGCGGGGATTCTTCCAGTATGCCTTCATGGCCGTAACCGGCATTGTTCACCAGCACATCTATCGGACCGACGGCGGACTCTATCTCTCCAACCACCTCATCAATACGTTCAACGTCCGTGACATCAAGCAGATAGCCAAAAGCCCGCTGCGTATCGAGCGCGCCGAATGCCTGCAGTGCTTCGCTGTTGCGCACCGTCCCTACAACCCGATGCCCTACGGCGAGGGCTTCCCGCGCCAGCGCCTGGCCAAAGCCACTGCTGACTCCGGTAATTAAAATCGTTTTTGCAGATGCCATACAAAGAACTCCCATGAACCATGAAGGTTGCATGGTATTCTCTGTACTGCCGCATTTTTAGGCCGTATCTTCTCTTTTTCTTGCCTGATTTTATGAGGTGGTGGGATGTCCGACATGATTGCCCTGATGAATAGACTTGCGGTGCAAGAGGGATACAACCTCACTGCCCTACCTGATGTGCGAATTTTGCGATCCGATCGCCCGCTTGCCAGAACGCCGGTGCTTTACGATCCGGGGATCGTGATTGTCTGTCAGGGCAGCAAACGCGGCTATTTCGGCCAGCAGACCTATTTATATGATGAGCAGCACTACCTGGCGGTTTCGGTGCCGGTGCCGTTTGTGATGGAAACCGATGCGTCGGCAGCACATCCGCTGCTGGCGATTTATATGCATCTGGATTTTCAGCTTGCCGCTGAACTGATGTTGCAGATTGAACAGCATGGCGCCCCGCACCCTCCCGTCGCGCCGCAAAGCATGATGTCGAGCCCCATGGACGACAGGGTAAAAATGGCCGTACTTCGCTTACTTGAAGTCCTGGCTGACCCGCTTGAGGCGGCGATCCTCGGCCCGACGCGGCTGCGTGAGCTTTATTTTCGCGTGCTGACAGGCGCACAGGGCAACGCCATGCGTGCCGCGCTGGCCTTGCAGGGCCAGTTTGGCAAAATCGGTAAAGCGCTGCAGCACATCCATGCCGCTTACGCGGAGCCGCTAACGCTGACGCAGCTGGCGATGAAGGCCGGCATGAGCGTGCCGACCTTTCATAGCCATTTCAAAGCGATAACGAAGATGCCGCCGATGCAGTATGTGAAATCGGTACGCCTGCACCAGGCACGGATGCTGATGGTGCGCCAACAAATCACCGCCGCCGCCGCGAGTTACGCCGTTGGCTATGAAAGCCCATCGCAATTTAATCGCGAATTCAAACGTCTGTTTGGCCTGCCACCGGCAGAGGAGATAAAACGCATGCAGCGTAACTTCGCCATTCCGCCCGCGCAGCCTGCGTCGGTATTTGTTTCGTCGCACTGAGGCTTATTTGGTATGGCAAACTCTGCCTTGGGGTATGGAGTGTTCGCTTCTGGCGCGAAGCGGACAGACTGGAGAATAGTCAAGAGGAGCGAACGTTAGTACTGCCTAAAAACTTGCTACAAGGCGTATGGCTATTACCCATTGAATTGAACACGCCTTCAATAGATGTTTTGATAGGGGATGTATTTCATCTGACAATATGCAAGGAATAGCATGCTAACTGACGCCTCCATGATTTATCCCTATCTACCTATTGGAGTCTTTGTTCCAAACTGGATAGAAAAAAATTTAACATCGACCCTGATTTTGGACTGGCGGAGTGCACTAGTGTCATTTTTCGTCAAAAAAGAATTCAGCACTCAGGAGGCTGTACTGGTCGGCAGCGGTTTTCTCTACTTGCTTGATGGTAAAGTGCCATGCATTATGACGGCTTCTCATGTTATCACCGAGATGCGTAAAAGCGATTTACCTTTTATCTCAATTGATGGTGTTAAATTCCTGTTCGAAAATCTAGAAATACTTTTTAATAATGAACAAGATTATGCAGTTATACCTTTGCCGAAAAAGATTGCAATGGGTATTCCTGACAGCAGATTATTCACTTCTATCGATAATACCAGAGAGATTAAAACCTCCTCTTTTGTCATTATTGGTTACCCTGCAAAGCACAACAAACTACATAGACTGCGGCCGGAGAGAGGGCTGACGCCTTTCGCCCTAACTTTTCACAATTTTCACTATGATCGGGTAACAGAGGATATCTTCTTTCACTTTATCCCTGATGGGAAAAATAAAAATGTCACTTTTGAACCGATCAGCTGTACAACAGCTACACCATCGCTGGCTGGAATGAGTGGAGGCGTGATTGCTCAGATCGTTATGAGCAGCGGCGTTGAACGGTATTCACTTCGGGCAGTTAGTTCATTTAAAGAACATCGAGCAAAAAGAGGAAACTTCCTGGTGGGTACGACCTTTATTGATTTTTCTAATGAACTAAATGCGTTGTTCAAATAATGTCGTCACCTGTACCCATTTTCATCCGACTTACATGATGTTAACGCCATCCGTTCTGAGCGAGAAGCGGAGCTTGGCTACTACCCAATTAAGGAAAATCTAATGAATGATTGCACAGAAATGCTGAATTCATTAAAGATATAAATTGGGTATCGCAATCTCTGCTCCAACAATCCCCCAAAAACAAAAAAGCCCACCCCGCCCCCAGGCAGGCCCTTGTCCCTCCGCAATGTCTCAGCCCCCATCCCGCTCCGCAACCCGCGCCATCAACGCCCCCAGCAACGCCAGATCGACCAGCAACGCCAGCGCGAAACAGCTTCCTCTCACGCCCGGCGCGGCATAGGTTTGAACCAGCAAAGCGGCAACCCCCACGGCCACGATGGTCACCACCGTCGTCAGCCTGCACGCCACGGCGAACGCCGTTTTCTCCCCCACCGCCGTGCGGTAAGCCACGCCCTGCCCCAGGCCGCCGAGGGCGATGCCCGCCAGCAGGGCCGGCCAATCATGGCCGCCGAACAGCATCAGCAGCGTCAATAGCCACCCCGCCGCCGCCAGCAAAAAACCGTAGCGGAGCATAGCCAGCGCAGGCCGCTTCCGCAGCGGCTGCCAGCGGGCCAGCGCGGTGCCGCCTAGAAACGCCAGCGCCAATGCCGTTAGCAGCATCAGCGCTGCGCCGATGCCCAGCAGGCTTTCGGTCTTCAGCAGCAAAGCGCCTGCCGCGACCGGCACGCTGAGCGCCAGACCGCTCGCCGCCGTTCCCGTGTGTTCCATGGCGCCCAGGGCGCCGTTGTTGACATATATGCTCATCGTTAACTCCCGACATGGTGGAAATGATGAAATAAATTCATTTCCCTGTTCACATGTCAGTAGCCTATCTCTTGTATAATCGGTCAGATAAACTCATAGTTTTCAGCCTTAGATGAGAATAACTCAGCCATGAGAAAAACCCGTTTGCCGCCGCTGGGCGCGCTGCGCGCCTTCCACGCCGTGGCCGGCTGCCGCAGCTTCAAACTGGCCGCCGAGGAGCTGGGCGTCAGCGCGACGGCGGTCAGCCATCAGATCAAGCTGCTGGAGTCGGTGCTGGCATGCCGGGTGTGCGAGCGCAGCGCGCAGGGCGTCAGCCTGACCGAGACCGGCGAGATCCTGTATGCCGGCACCCAGCGCGCCTTCGCCGCACTGGAGCAGTCCGTCGCCCAAATCACCCGCGCCCAACAGCCGCCGGCGCTGACCGTCACCACCACCTCCAATTTTCTCACCCACTGGCTGGTGCCGCGCCTGGCGGATTTCAAGGCGGAGTTTCCCGCCATCGATCTGCGCCTGCACACCAGCGTCGAGCGCGTCGATCTCAACCAGCGCACCGTGGACGTCGCCATCCGCTACCGTGAAACGCCGGAAACCGATCTGCACTGCACCCTGCTGCATGAGGATCGCTTTATCGTGGTGGCCAGCCCGGCGCTGGCGCTGGAGCGCAGCGAGGATTTGCAGCGGGTAACGCTGTTTCACGTGGAACATCGGCAGGTGCCCGCCGACGCGCCGACCTGGGAAAACTGGCGGCGGCGCTACGGGCCGGAAGGGTTGAACGTGGAAGCCGGGTTGACCTTCAGCGACGAGACGCACGCGCTGCAGGCGGCTGTGGCGGGCCAGGGGGTGGTGATCGCCAGCCGGCTGCTGGCGCGCGATTTGTTGCAGCGCGGCGTGCTGGCCGCGCCGTTCGAGATGTCGTTACCCGGCGCCAACTATTACCTGGTAGCCACCGAAGAAACCGCGCAGCGCCCCGATATCATTGCGCTGCGCGAGTGGCTGCTGCGGCAAATGGCGGTGGGCTAACGGCGCTCGGGGGCGATTTCCCCCAGGCGGATCGCCACGCCGATCGCCTGCGCGGTAGTGGCGGCACCAAGGCGTTGGCGAATGCGCCGCAGGTGGTTTTCCACCGTGCGCTCAGACAGGCCGAGCATCGCGGCGATATCCGCCTGCCGCCGGCCGATGGCGGTCCAGCTCAGCACCTCGCGCTCACGCGCCGACAGCCTGCTCTCCCCCTCGCCGGCCGCCGGTGCGAACAGCCGCCGCGCCGCCTGAAAGGCCGCCGTGCCCACCAGCGACAGCGCCAGCCGCGCCGGCGGCGAAGCGTCGATGCGCTCGCCCCCCAGGCTGACGGCGCCCTCCAAACCGGCCGGGCCGAACACCGGGATCTGCACGCCGTGCAGGCCGGCGCCACGCGGCGTGCGTACAATCCGGTAGCGCTCGCCCTGCTGCGCCCGGGTCTTGGTCCAGAAGAACGGCTCGCTGACCCGCAGCATATGCCGGGTCACCGGGCAGTGCCGCACGTAGGTCAACGCATCGACCGCCTCGCCGTCGCCGAACCAGTCGCCCTCGACCCAATAGATATGCTCGATCCCCGCCTCCGCCGCAGCGGAAGCGGAAAACAGCACAAAGCGATCGAAGCCGAACGGCGCGGCAAAGGCACGAACCCGCCCCTGAATGGCGGACAGGGTTCGCTCGTGGTCCATCGCCAGCGCCGTCTGGAAAGCGCGCTGCGCGATCTCGTCGCTCATCGCACGGCGACGTCGGCCAGCAGCGTCTCCGCCGCCAGCTTGCCGAGGTTGTTGGAAGCCAGCGGGCTGTCGCCGGTCAGCAGGCGCCGATCTTTATGCACCTTGCCGGTGATGTCGGCGTTAACGATCTTCACGCCCCGCTCGCGCAGGCGTTCGCCCACCAGCCAGGGCATCGGGCCGGGGATGTAGCCGATGTCGATGTTGGCGCCGGTATCGAGCGAGTCCGGGAACACGCACATTTCATAGCCACGATAGAGGAAATCCTCTTTGCTCTCGTCGATGCCCGCCGCCAGCAAACCGGCCGGCCCGTGGCACAGCGAAATCACGTAGCGATCGTTGTCGTGCGCCCAGTGCAGGGTCTTTTTCACCTCTTCGCTGAACGGGATATCATTCAGCACGCCGTGGCCGCCGGGGATGAAAACGCCGAGGTAGTTGCCGCCATCCAGATCCTTCACCACCTCCGTCAGCTTTTTCGGCTGCTTGAGCTGGCTGCGGTACTTCTCGTAGGTGGCCTTGACCGCGTCGTCTTCCTGCGGGAACGCCCACATCTCCAGCTTCACCGGATCGCCGGACGGCGTAGCGATGTCGATCTCGAAACCGGCCAGATCCAGGTGATGCATCGGCAACAGCATTTCGACCGGGTGATTGCCGGTGGAGAAGAACTTGCCGTTTTGCATCAGCAGGTAGCGCTCCTGCGAGGCGATCATCAGCACCTTCCATTTGCCGCCGCGATAGGCGTTCGGGTAGCTGGCGCCCGCGAAGTCGGTTTTGGACGAGGTGTACTGGCTGAGGGAGTAAGGTGATGGGAAGAACGCGTTGTCTTCCGCCACATCCGGGGTGGGATTACGATCGTTGGACACTGAATCAGTCATGATTATCTCCATATTCACCGTTACGTTGCCCTTTCAGCTTAAATAACCGCCGGCGGGGCCGCAATGAGGGATATCCCTCAAGCAATCCTTGCAGCCGAAACTCAGGCGAGATTGCGTAGAGCGATAATAAAGGTTTCTTCGCTGGCGCCCTGGTGTTCATAGCGGCATTTTCTGACCGGCACCCGGAAATAGCGCTCCAGGATATCTTCCTGCAGCACTGCGCTTTTAACGCCAAACAGCGACTGCCGTTTTGCCATCAGTAAACACTTGTCGGAGATGCGTTCGGCGTAATTGAGGAAATGCGTATTCAGCACGATCGTCATCTGCCGCTCTTTGGCGAGGCGCCACAGCATTTCGATCATTTTGGCCTGATTGTAAAAATCCAGATTCGATTCCGGTTCGTCGAGGATCATGACGTCGGGATCTGCCACCAGCGCCTTGGCGAAATAACACATCTGCAGTTCACCGCCGCTGATCTGGTTGATATTTTTCTGCGCCAGCGGCGCGATCTCCAGCGCGTGCAACACCGCCTGCGCCCTGGTGAAATCTTGCCGCCGCGGCCCGGCGAACCATCCCGCCTGGCGGGCGCAGCCGAAAGTGACAAAATCGAGTACGCCATAGGAAAAATGTGGCGCCTTCGCCTGCGGCACGTAGGCCAGGCGCGCCTCTCGATTATCGACGCGGCCGATCTCGCACCTGCCGGCGCTGGGCCGACACAGGCCCGCAATATTTCTCAGCAGCGTCGTTTTGCCGGCGCCGTTCGGGCCCAGCACGCTGAGGATCTCGCCGCGCTTAAGCTCGAAGCTGACGTTGTCGAAAATGGGCTCCCGCCCCTTGAAACCAAAGGCTAGC
Organism: Serratia sp. MF1(2023); assembly: GCF_030954545.1. Lineage (NCBI taxonomy): Bacteria > Pseudomonadati > Pseudomonadota > Gammaproteobacteria > Enterobacterales > Yersiniaceae > Serratia > Serratia sp. MF1(2023). The sequence continues at coordinate 34,440 of NZ_JAVHUX010000006.1, forward strand.
CGGCTAGCGGTGATCATATCGATTCCCCAGAATAAAAAGCACCGCGAAAAGCGGCGCGCCGATCAGCGCGGTCAGGATGCCGATTGGAATTTCCGTATAGGTGGCACCTCTCGCAATATTGTCGATAACCAGCAAAAACAACGCGCCGCCGAGCGCCGATGCTGGGATCAGACGGCCGTGGTTATATCCCAGCACGCTTCGCACCAAATGGGGGATCACCAAGCCAACCCACCCCACCACGCCGGCCAAACTCACCGAGGCGGAAACCAGCAGAGAGGCGGCGATCAGCAATAGGATCTTCAGCCGCGACGGGTTCAGGCCGGCAATGCGCGCCTCGTCGTCCCCCAGCGAGAGAATGTTCATGTTCCACCTGAGCCGGTAGATAGTCAGGTAACACGCCGCAAACAGCGGGATCAGCCAATAGACCTGCGCTTTCGCCAGCGAAGCGAAGCTGCCCATCAGCCAGAAGACGATGGCGGGCAAGGTATCCTGCGGATCGGCGACATATTTGATGGCCGAGACAAACGCGATAAACACCGACGCGATAATCATGCCGGACAGGATCGTCGTCAGCGCATCCTGCCGGCGTTTCAGGCGGCAGATGCCAAGCACCAGCAACAAACTCACCACGCCGAAAAGAAACGACAGCAGGGAACTCAGGGCAAAAGGCAAACTCAATAAAATGCCCAGCGCAGCGCCAAAGGCGGAGGCGGAAGACGTGCCCAGCACGTCCGGGCTGGCTAACGCGTTTTTCAGCACCGCCTGAAAGGTCGCGCCGGCGACCGCCAACCCGCCGCCCACCAGCATCACCGCCACCACCCGCGGCGCACGCAGGTTAAAAATCACCGAATAGTGGGCCTGGTTTTCCCCCGGCATGTTCCCCTGCCATAAAATCTGCAGCACATCATGGGCCGACAAGGCGTAACGGCCGGCAAACAGTGATGCGACGGCAACCACACACAAGGCTAAAAACAGCCCTACCATGATCGCCATATATTTTCCTCTGCCCGGCATCCCCAAGCTCCTCCAACCCACTAACGCAATTCAACCGTGGTGCTAGCGCTGTGCCAGCACCTCATCCAACAAACGGTCCGGGATCGCATAGGAGAACATCGTCTGATAATAGCGGCGCGTCTCCTCCCGCAGCGTCTTGTCGCTAATGTCTTCAGGGGCATAGCGGTTGATCATAAACAGCGGCAGCAGTGACGTTTCCGCCGACAGCCCCCCCCAGTTATGAATGCCCACCGGCGTCGAGAAAACCTTGCCGTTTTTTACCGCCCTGAGCGTCTCCCAGGCCTGGCCGGGGATCCCCCCGTGCAGCAGCGCTTTGGCGCTGCCGAAAACCACGAAAATCACATCCGGGTCCCAGGCCATGATCTGCTCCATCGAAACGTTGATGTACCTGCCGGCATCCCCTTTCACCGGCAAATCCCCGGCGACGTTGTCCATGCCGGCCATTTTCAGGTAGGTGTCGCCGTAGGTATGCGGGCCGCTCACCTTCAGCTGCCTGCCGTCGCTTTCTTCGAGATACAACGCCCTGACGTGCTGCGCGCGGATGGCTGCGGCATAGGGGCGGATCTGCTTCAGGGTCTTTTCCCAGGCGTCTTTGAATTTGTGCGTGCGCGGCAGGCCGAGCGTGTCGGCGAAGGTATTTTCCCAATACATCTGGGTGACCATCGGTTGGTACTTTGTCTTCCCGCCGGCATCCAGATCGACGGTCATCACGCCCGCCCTTTCCAGCCGATCGTCCTGGCTTTTGCCGTAGTAATAAATAATGTCGGGCCGTAGATTCATTAACGACTCCATGTTGACCCGGTAGTCCTTATTGATGAAGGCGGAGGTGATCCTGCCGATGTCAGGCTTCATGTCCTTCAACACATGCATATCGGCATGCATGAACGCCCAGGGCCCCACGCCGACGACGTGCCGGTAGGCCGCCTCATTCGCCAGGATCACGCCGAAGGGGCAGTTGCCGGTGATGACGATCCGCTGATAGTGGCCAGGCAACTTTTGCACCGCTGCGCTCTGCGGACGTTCGGCCGCCGCCGGCTGACTACCGCTGGCGCAAGGCGCCGTCGGCAAGGCGAATATTGCCAGCAGCGCGGTGGCGATAAATTTCACTGTGACGCACATGGTGCCTCCTGTGCGCACGCTCGGCGGCGTGCGGCGATGGGCTGCGTTAGGCCGACGCGGCGATGCCGGCGGCCATGATGGTTATCCCGGCCACAAAGACGATTGCCGTGGTGGCGACCGCGCCGCCGCCGACCAACGCGGCGGTTTTTCCTGTGGAAAGGTCTTTTCGTTGCAGGAAAGAGAGCTGCGACAGGGGAATGATTTTTCCGCTGTCGGCGACCAGGTCTTTTGGTTCAACCTTAGCCACCGTCAACTCGCCGCCGCTGCCGTCCTTCAGACCATATTTCAGCTGGTCGCCGACATAGACCGGCGGCTGCAGCAGGTAATATTGGCTATTGAGCCCCGTCTCTTTTTGTTGCAACGCCACGTCGTGGTAGGTCGTGCAGCCGGCAAGGGAAAACGCCGCCATGCCGATAACCAACGGCACTAATGGGATAAATCGCATGGGAAACCTCGTGCTTCTATTTACTGGTTTTTAACGTAACGGCGGACTTGAAGCGCATATAGCTCACGACCAGAGAAAGGAACGAGAATGCCGCCCCCGCCATTAAACTGATATTCGTCGCTTGCGCGCCCCGCATGTTGAAGAAAATCGCCACCAACGCCGAACCGACGATTTGCCCAATCAGCCGGGAACTGCCCAACAGGCCGCTGGCGATGCTGCTGTTTTCATGGGAGACCGACGTCATGATCAACAGGTTGTTCGGTGATTGAAACAGGCCGAAACCGATGCCGCACAGCGCCACGCGCCATACGATCGCCCCATTCGACGGATCGCTCGGCAGATTGGCCATCAGCAGCATGCCTGCCAGCAGACAGGCAAGGCCCGAGAGGGCAACAAGATTGGGATCGTACTTCTTGGCCAAATCGCCGGAAATTAGCGAAGACGCCATGGTGGCCAGCGGCCAGGCGGTCAGCAACAGACCGATTTCCACTACGTTTCTTTGCAGAACGTTGTGAAAATAAAAAGGCAGCGAAACATAGGCCAAAAGCTGGGTGCTGTAGGACAGCATCGACATCAGCAAAGACAATGACAGCGTCGGGTTATGCAGCATCGCGATCGGGATCAGCGCGGCGTCGGCCTTTCTTTTTTGATTGATGTACAGCAACCCGGCCAGCCCGGCGAATACCGCAAAGCTCAGCGCCGCCGCCGGCAGATGGTGAGTGGTCATGCTCATGGTGCTGAGCGAGAAAGCGATAAACAGCACAAACACCAACAGGGCGCCCCCGCTGTCGAACCCAACGCTGCGCCGCTCGCGGGAACCCAGGAATATCACGCTCAGCAGCAGCGACAGGCAGGCGATGGGAACATTAATGGTAAACAGCCAGTTCCAGCTCGTTTGAGAAAGTATCGCCGAGGCGATGGATGGCCCGGCGGCGGCGGAAACCGACACCACCATCACGTTTATGCCCAGGCCGCGCCCAAGCAGCCTTGCCGGGTATATCTCCTTGATCAGCGCCGCATTGACGCTGAGCACCGCCGCCGCGCCGAAGCCCTGTATCACCCTGAATGCCGTCAGCATCTCCAGCGTCGTGGACAGCGCGCAGCCCAGGGATGAAAAAGCGAACAGCACCACCCCGGCCATAAAGATTTTTTTATTGCCCACCGCGCGGCCCAGCGCCGCGAAGGGCATCAAAGAGGCCACGACGGCAAACTGGTAGGCATTAATAATCATGATGGAGGCCGATTCGGAAACGCCGAAATCTTTGGCGATCACCGGCAGCGCCACGTTGGCGATGGTACTGTCGAGCATGGCGATAACCGTGCTTAACGAGACGGCGAGAACGGCGAATATATTTAATGTCTCTTTTTCCTGGTGTTTAAAAGTCATGTTAACGCTCCAAAAACGTGAGTGACTTCATGCCGGCGGCAAAGACCCCGTTTTTTATCCGTTTTAGTAATTATGTTATAACATATCAATTAAAGAGGAGAATAAATCTCATTTGAAATATTAGATTAAATAGTGTGTCAAAATAAGAATTAACAAATACAAAACAAATTAGTAGCAATACGAATATTCAATAAACAAAATAAATGCAGTATAAAAAACCAGTGAATTTAAGGAATGACATTAAAAGTAACAGCCGCTAACAGACAACCCCGCTGGCGCGTGAAATTGTTATGTTATAACAAAAACACCCTTTCCTTTTATGCTGGTTAACCTTATGGCTAAGACGGACCTTTTGAACACCCGGTTATCTCGCCGCAGAATGATGTTGGCAGGGCTGGCGGCCCTGGCGCTGAACGGCGCCGTTTCCCCGCTGGCTCACGCCCACGGCCTGCCGCGCCCCAAACCTCAGGGGGCGCGAAAAAGATTCCTGGTCATGTTGGATCCCGGTCATGGCGGCATCGACTCCGGTGCCATTGGCCACACCGGTTCGCTGGAAAAACATGTCGTTCTGGCGATCGCCAGAAATGTGCGTGCACAGCTCGATCGACACGGCATCGATGCCCGCCTGACGCGCGACAGCGACATTTTTATTCCGCTTTACGATCGGGTGGAGATCGCGCACCGGCACGGTGCGGATCTTTTCATGTCCATCCACGCCGACGGTTTTACCTGCCCCAGCGCCTGCGGCGCTTCGGTCTTTGCGCTTTCCAATAAAGGCGCCAGCAGCGCGATGGCGAAATACTTATCGAACAGTGAAAACGCGGCGGACGATCTCGCCGGCCCTAACGTCATCAAGAAAGACCGCTATTTGCAGAAGATACTGTTTGATTTGGAGCAGACGGAAACGATCAAAGAAAGCCTGACGCTGGGCTCGCACCTGATTCAACATATTGCGCCCATTCATCATCTGCATGCCAAAAATACCGAACAGGCGGCCTTCGTGGTCTTAAAATCCCCGTATATTCCTTCCGTGTTGGTGGAAACCTCTTTCATCACCAACCCTGAGGAAGAAAGACTGCTCGGCACCCCCGCATTCCGAAATAAAATTGCCACGGCGATCGCTCAGGGGATCGTCAGTTACTTTAAACGCGAAACGCACGCTTAAGCTTCGCCGGAGCGGCAAGCTCACGGGCTTGCCGCGCACAGGGACGGTGTCATCATGATAAAATGCAATCCGCGTTATTTTTCGGCGGGCATGCTTTTCCCCCTGCTGGCCCTATTACCACGCGGCGCCTTCGCCGTGTCGTTGACGGGGTCGCAGCAAAACAGCCTGAATTTCTACGGCACGATTATCGCCAGACGCTACAGCGGCCAAAACGCGCGCGACGACGGCGACCGCAGCTACCTCTATTTCGGCCTGATAGGCAAAAAAAAGATCGCGCCGCGCTGGCGGGCCTACGCCCACTGGGAATATACCGTCAGCTTCGCCGACGCGACTCGCAACAGCACCCGACTCGCCTATATTGGGGTGCAAAACGCAACCTTCGGCAGCCTCGATATCGGCCGCAATTGGGGCGTGCTCTATGATGTGACCGCCCTGACCGATCGCTCTCCGCTGTTTAGAGAGATGGCCTACAACTACATCGACAATTTTATGCGCGGCCGGGCGCGTAACCTGCTCACTTACCGCCGCCCCTTCAGCCTGTTTCAGCGGCGTGCCGCACTCGCGTTGCAATATCAGTTCAAAGACGGCGACGACCGGCAAACGCCGGGCAAACAAAACGGCAACGGATTCGGCCTCTCCTTCCGTTATGCGCTGACGCCGACGCTCAGCCTCATCGCCGCCGCCTCGGCGTCTCAAACCACGCAGCGGCAACAACGCGCCGCCGGCTATCGCCGGCGCATCGATACGCTGTCCGAAGGGGTTCTCTATGCGTCGAAAAAAATCTATCTTGCGGCCGTGTTCACCCAAAGCGACAACGCCATCAGCCCGCAACAAACCGCTAACCGCGGTTCGGCGTCAAGTTATGAAGCGCTCGCCAAATATCGGCTGACGGACCATATTCAACCCAACATCGGCTATACCCGTTTGATACAGACCCGGGCAGGCCGGAACACGGACTTATTGAACTATGAGGAGTTGGGGGTCACCTGGTTGCTCAACAGCAATATGCAGGTGTTTATTAACTATGAATTCAATAACCTTTCGCAGCACACGCCCGGCGTCGATGCCTCGGACAAGCTCGATATGGGCATCAGCTATCACTGGTGATCCGCTCTCCCTCAGCCAATAAAAAGCCCCGCCCGGTGAAGGGCGAGGCTCGCGACGCGTTGAGTCTTTAGCTGTTCACGAACGCCAGCAGATCGGCGTTGACCTGATCGGCATGGGTGGTCGGGATGCCGTGCGGCGCGCCCTTATAGGTATTGAGCGTGCCGTTTTGCACCAGCTTGGCCGACAGCACGCCGGAATCCTGATAAGGCACCACCTGATCGTCGTCGCCGTGGATCACCAGCACCGGAATGGCGATCTTCTTGAGATCTTCGGTGAAATCGGTCTGCGAGAAGGCGACGATGCCGTCGTAGTGCGCCTTGGCGCCGCCCATCATGCCCTGGCGCCACCAGTTCCAGATAATCGCCTCCGACGGTTTGGCGCCCGGGCGGTTATAGCCGTAGAACGGGCCGGCGGGCACGTCGTAATAGAACTGCGCCCGGTTGGCGGCCAGCTGCGCCTGGAAATCATCGAACACCGATTTTGGGGTGCCCTGCGGATTGGCGTCGGTTTTTACCATCAGCGGCGGCACCGCGCTGATCAGCACCGCTTTGGACACCTTGTCCTCGCCGTGGCGCACGATATAGCGCACCACCTCGCCGCCGCCCGTCGAGTGGCCCACGTGCATCGCGCCCTGCACGCCCAGGTGTTTTACCACCGCGGCGACGTCATCGGCGTAGTGGTCCATGTCGTGCCCTTCCGACACCTGGCTGGAGCGGCCGTGGCCGCGGCGATCGTGCGCAACCACGCGGAACCCTTTGTTCACGAAGAACAGCATCTGGGCATCCCAGTCATCGCTGGACAGCGGCCAGCCGTGGTGAAAATAGATAACCTTGCCGTTTTTGGGGCCCCAATCCTTGTAGAAAATCTCGACGCCATCGCTGGTCGTTACGTAACCCATGTCGTTTCTCCCATTTACACTTTGGTTAAAAAAGAAGGTTTATACTGCGCGCGGCGCCGGGATCTCTGGCTCCCTCATCCCGGTTGGCCGACGATCTTGCGTTGATCGTTTAACGAGTATAGGTTTAAAGTTCACTTTAAGGTCAAACACGATTCGGCAAACCGCATTCCCGCTTTCACTCGGCATCAGGAGAATTCAAGTGCAGGGAGATGACATCCTCATGACGATGGAGCAACGGCTTGCCGCCCAACGTCATGCCTTCCTGCGCGACGGCGCACCGACGATCGCTCAGCGCAAGGCCGCCCTGCGCCGCCTGCGGAGCGCCATTTTGGCCCAGCGCGGCGCACTGACGGCGGCCGTCAGCGCAGACTTCGGCCACCGTTCGCCTTACGAAACCGAAATCCTGGAGATCCTGGTCACCGTGCAGGCGATCGATTACCTGCTGCGCAATCTGAAGCGCTTCATGCAGCCGGAACGCCGCCACGTCGCCCTGCCGTACCAGGCCGGGCGCGCCTACGTGCAGTATCAACCCAAGGGCGTGATTGGCATCATGGCGCCGTGGAACTACCCGTTTTCGTTGACCTTCATCCCGCTGGCCACCGCCCTGGCCGCCGGCAACCGCGTGATGCTGAAACCTTCGGAGCTCACGCCGCGCACCAGCCAGCTTATCGAAACGATGCTGGCGGCGCTGTTTCCCGCCGATGAGGTCGCCGTGGTGACCGGCGGGCCGGACGTCGGGGCCGGGTTCAGCGAGCTGGCGTTCGATCACCTGGTGTTCACCGGCAGCACGGCGATCGGCCGTCAGGTCATGCAGGCGGCCGGTAAAAATCTGGTGCCCTTGACGCTCGAGCTGGGCGGCAAAAGCCCCGCCGTCGTGGCGCCCGGCGCGCTCACCGCCAGAACCGTTAACAGCCTGGCGTTCGGCAAGCTGTCGAACGCGGGCCAAACCTGCATCGCGCCCGATTTCCTGCTGATCCATCAGGACGATGTGGAAAACTTCATTGCGCTCTACGACACGGCGGTCAAAGCGTTTTACCCCGACGGGCCGACGAGCCATGACTACGGCGCCATCATCAACGACAGGCACTACCACCGTTTGCAGGATCTGCTCACCGACGCCCAGGCGCGGGGCGCGCGGATCGTTCCGGTGGGCCACCGCCCGGACTCGGCGGTGGAACGGCCGAAAACCCTCGCCCCCACGCTGATCGTCGGCGCCCCCGACGACAGCCGGATCATGCAAGAGGAGATCTTCGGGCCGCTGCTGCCGGTGCGCACCTACACCGCCTTTGATGAAACGATCGACGTTATCAACGCCGGGCCGCGCCCGCTGGCGCTGTACTACTTTGGCCCAGGCGGCACGCTGCAGGACAGGCTGCTGGCGCGCACCACCTCCGGCAACGTCAGCGTCAACGCCACCCTGCTGCACTTTGCCCAGGACGATCTGCCGTTCGGCGGCATCGGCCCCAGCGGCATGGGGGCCTGTCACGGCATCGAAGGATTCCGGGCGCTGAGCCATGCCAAGGGCGTCTTTATCCAAAGCCGCTGGCGCTTCACCGATCTGCTGCGCGCGCCGTTCGGCAGGCTGGCGGACGCGGTACTCAAGGTGATGCTGCGGCGCCGATAGAGCGCCGCGCTGACTATCAATAACACAGCCATGAATCGCCGCAAGCTATCACAGTATTCAATCATTCCTATTTTATCTCTCCGCCGCCGCTGACTAAGCTTAGCCATGAGTCGCCCTTTGCCCGTTAGCGGCCGGGGCGATGTGATTCCATTGAGTTCAGTTATTTAGCGCAACACCCGACGCAAGCCTTACCCGCATGCCTTGTTAACCGCTCCACGCCCGGCGGCTGGAGCACCCTTACGGAAGCAGAGAGCGCATTATGACAACTGAAAGCAAATGCCCGTTTTCGGGCGGCAAGCAGCCCGCACCGCAGAACGGCCCCACCAATCAGGATTGGTGGCCCAATCAGCTCAGCCTGAAACCGCTGCATCAGCACTCCCCCCTGTCCGATCCGATGGATAAAGACTTCAACTACGCCGACGCCTTCAACAGTCTCGATCTGGCGGCGGTCAAACAGGATCTGCACGCCCTGATGACCGACTCGCAGGAATGGTGGCCGGCGGACTTCGGCCACTACGGCGGCCTGTTCATCCGCATGGCCTGGCACAGCGCCGGCACCTACCGCATCGGCGACGGCCGCGGCGGCGCGGGCGAAGGCCAGCAGCGATTCGCCCCGCTCAACAGCTGGCCGGACAACGTCAGCCTCGACAAGGCGCGCCGCCTGCTGTGGCCGATCAAACAGAAATACGGCCGCAACATCTCCTGGGCCGACCTGATTATCCTGACCGGCAACGTGGCGCTGGAATCGATGGGCTTCAAAACCTTCGGCTACGCCGGCGGCCGTGCCGACACCTGGGAGCCGGACGACGTCTACTGGGGCTCGGAGAAGATCTGGCTGGAGCTGAGCGGCGGGCCAAACAGCCGCTACTCGGGCGACCGCGACCTGGAGAACCCGCTGGCGGCGGTGCAGATGGGCCTGATCTACGTCAACCCGGAAGGCCCGGACGGCAACCCCGATCCGGTGGCCGCCGCGCGCGACATCCGTGAAACCTTCGCCCGCATGGCGATGAACGACGAAGAAACCGTGGCGCTGATCGCCGGCGGCCACACCTTCGGCAAGACCCACGGCGCCGGTCCGGCGTCTAACGTCGGCGCCGATCCGGAAGCGGCCGGGCTGGAGTCGCAGGGCCTCGGCTGGCACAGCACCTTCGGCACCGGCGTCGGCAAAGACGCCATCACCAGCGGCCTGGAAGTCACCTGGACCACCACCCCAACCCAGTGGAACCACGATTTCTTCCGTCACCTGTTCGAATACGAATGGGAACTGAGCCAAAGCCCGGCCGGCGCGCACCAGTGGGTGGCGAAAGACATCGGTGAAACCATTCCCGACGCCTTCGATCCGAACAAGAAACGCCGCCCGACCATGCTGACCACCGACCTGTCGCTGCGCTTCGATCCGGCCTACGAGAAGATTTCGCGCCGCTTCTATGAGCATCCGGAAGAGTTGGCCGACGCCTTCGCCCGCGCCTGGTTCAAGCTGACCCACCGCGATATGGGGCCGCGCCCTCGCTACCTCGGCCCGGAAGTGCCGCAGGAAGAGCTGATTTGGCAGGATCCGATCCCGGCGGTCGATCATCCGCTGATCGACGAGCAGGACATCGCCGCGCTGAAAAACGCCGTGCTGGCTTCCGGCCTGCCGGTATCGGCGCTGGTCTCCACCGCCTGGGCTTCCGCTTCGAGCTTCCGTGGTTCCGACAAACGCGGCGGCGCCAACGGTGCGCGCATTCGCCTGGCGCCGCAAAAAGACTGGGCGGTCAACCAACCTGCGCAGCTCGCCGCGACGCTGGCCAAGCTGGAGAGCATCCAACGCGCCTTCAATGATGCGCAGGCCGGCGGCAAGCGCGTCTCGCTGGCGGATCTGATCGTACTGGCCGGCGCGGCGGGCGTGGAACAGGCGGCGAAGAACGCCGGTTTGGCCCTGACGGTGCCGTTCGCGCCGGGCCGCATGGACGCTTCGCAGGAGCAGACCGACGTGGACTCTTTCGAAGCGATGGAGCCACTCGCCGACGGATTCCGCAACTTCCTGAAGGGCAAATACCGCGTGCCGGCCGAGACGCTGCTGGTCGACAAGGCGCAGCTGCTGACCCTGACCGCGCCGGAAATGACGGTGCTGGTCGGCGGGCTGCGGGTGCTCGGCGCCAACGTCGGCGGCACGCCGCACGGCGTGTTCACCCAGCGGCCGCAGGCGCTGACCAACGACTTCTTCGTCAACCTGCTCGACATGGGCACCACCTGGCACCCGGTGGGTGAGGACGGCCTGTTCGAAGGGCGCGATCGCCGCAGCGGCGCGGTCAAATGGACCGGCACCCGCGTCGATCTGGTGTTCGGTTCACACGCGCAGCTGCGCGCGCTGGCCGAAGTCTACGGCAGCGCCGACGCGCAGGAGAAGTTCGCCCACGACTTCGTCGCCGCCTGGAACAAAGTGATGAACCTCGATCGTTTCGATCTGGCGTAACCTAACGACAGCACAAAGCCCGCCACGGGAAGCCTGGCGGGCTTTATTTATTATTATGCCCATCGTGATGCGAACCTACGCCTCCGTACACTGGCAACAGATGGCCACCTGTCGTGAGTTGTAAAAGAGATCCGCAATATGCGTTAGCCCACTAGATAAGAGTATTCAATACGCCTGGTCAGGAATTAACGCTCATAAAAACAACATCCTATAATGCCTTACATTCATTTTTTTCAACAAATTACTCCTCAGTGAGTAAACCGTTTTAGTGCTCCTTTTTATATTTTTCGCTATTGAATAAACGTCCAATCCGCTCATCGTCAGCTTTAGGATCCTATACTCTGCCGCCGACAACCTATTTATTGGCGGATTCGTCACGCCTTCCTCCATAACGTTTTCTGCAGACAACAAAGTGCGAAGCACATCGACAGGCAACCTCTTGTAGCAGACTGTTTTGACGCTTGCATACTTTTCCCAAAGGAAAGCGGCTAGCGGCAACAGGAACTCATCAACAGAAATAATTACTACACTGGAACTTCCCGGAAGCAAGATTTCCTCTTCACACGCCAAAAAACATTGTAGATTTGGCATTGACAGATTAACCACGATGACATTTTCAGAGTAATAGGCTTCACTGTTATCTCTATCAAACAGAGCTTTAACCCCTAGTGAAAAGAAACTATCTTCTGGTGACCACGCAACAACCATCTTCCCTCCCAGAAGATCATTAAACCCTCGATAAAAGTTGAAAAGTAAAGCGTTACCCTATTTAGAACCATGCTATGAAATAGATGAGCACATCACGCAGCCAGAAAAATCATCCTACGGACGATAATGCCATGAACAAAAATAGGATTTTCTTTCAGCAGGACAAGACGTTGTTGATACGCCCTACTCGCTCTGAATGAAAAGAGGATAAATAACAAAGGCAGATAGCAACATCTCACCCATGTTATTAACATTTGTTTTACATTATTGCCACTCATAGATAAACGCCCTGACTTTGGCAAGAGTACCATTTGCAGAATTATTATTCACACAATAAAACAGAACGTATCTTTCAAAAAACATGAATTAAATCCAATGAAAAATGACAATTAAAAATTAAAACCTAATAAAATCAACAAAATAAAAAACAAATTACAAATCAAAAACCATAATAGTTCCCACCTTGAACTATTAGTCATCTTTTACTACCTATATTTAGTATTCACATAGCGAAGAAGTTTGTTCATATTTATTGAACAAGTCATATAAAAATACTTGGTATTAATCCCGGCGCAATTAGCGGTATTACTTTTAATTAAGGAGCTCACCTCCTTGCCAAGTGGAATATACTAATGCCTTTTTGTTATATCTAAACGAGGAATTAATCATGAAAGAACTGTCTTTCAATGAAGTGCAGCTGGTTACCGGTGCCGGTATTTTAGCTCAGGAGTTTGGCAATGCTGGATTGGGTTTTGGCAGCGCTCTGGATCAAGTTAAAAATGGAGGAACCAATTCGCAAATTGGCAGCGCACTAGGTTTCGGGATCGGTTCAGTTGCTGATGGCGTGATTGCTGTCGGCAGCCAACTGGGCAATGATGCTTATAAAAATAATGTGGGCGCACTCAGTTCATTGGGGCCTTCATTTATCAACGCGGCGGGCACGGCTACCGGCAGTATTATCGGCTCTGTGGGTACCGCGGTTGGCAAGGCCATTGGCGGGGTCATCGGTGGAATTATCCCCGGTTAAGTCCCCCCGGATGATTGCGTTACGCTATGCGTTTTAAAAGCGAACAGCTGAATTGAACCTTAAGCTCCACCACGTGTTGTGGCCACGACCGCTGAAACAATAGATCTTAAGCTGTTAACCGATCACAAAACGGTCACATACATTAACTAACCTAACTAATGAAGGTGATATTAAGTCTCCTTCTCATTTGAGGTCTCTTCACCAACGTGCAAAAACTGCACGATCATCATAGTAACAGGAGGTCATTATGCGAGAGCTAAATACACAAGAAGTGGAAATGATCAGTGGTGCTGGAGTCATTCAGGATGCCCTATCCGGCGTTGGCTCAACGGCTGGCGGTTTCATTGGCAATCTGGTTGGTAGCGTTATTGGCTTGGGTTCTGTCGGCAATAACATCGGCTCCACCATCGGTAAAACCGTTGGCAACGTCGTTGGCGGCCTCGTTGAAGGCCTTTTTGGCGGGCTGTTTGGTGGCAACACCTCAACAACCGACAAAGCCTAATCTGAAAGATTAATCAGGAGGTTCTATGAAAGAGTTAACCCATATCGAAGTAGAACAGGTATCAGGAGCAGGCGCGATCGCCGATGCCGGTCAAGCTCTTGGTCAAGGGATTGGCGCAATCGTCCAGGCGACAGGCGTTAAGGGCGCAGCGGAAGCCGGCGCGGCGCTGGGCAAAGGCATTGGGTCCGTCGTTGAAGTGGGCATTAATGCACTCGGCACTCTGTTCGGCGGTTTATTTGGGTCGAATAAAAACGCTTAAAGGGTAATCGCTTTTTACCCAAGCCCCAGTTGGGCTTGCCAATTGGGGCTTTTAATCTCCCCCTGCACTCACGACCTGTTTACAGCAATGAATTTTCTATGCCGATGAGTAACGAAACGGATCTGCGTTATACCAAGCTTGCTCTAGGGAGGGTACGGTTTTGTTTCGCCAGGAAGCGATAAACAGTCAAAAAATGAAATGGCGCGGACGGGCTCTTTTGTTGCCAGGCATTCCCCTGTGGTTGACTACTGGCCTTTGTGCTCTGTTCCTCATCGCCCTTTTGGTATTTATTATTGCAGGTACCTATACGCGCCGCGTTAACGTCAGCGGAGAAGTGACAACAGACCCCAGAACAATAAATGTTTATTCCCGTGCGCAAGGATTCATTGTCAAAAGGTTCGTCAATGAGGGGCAAGTTGTCAGATATGGCGATCCTCTCTATCAAATCGACGTCAGCCGCAGCACGCGCAGCGGAGTCGTCAGCGATAACCAACGAAAAGATATCGAAGATCAGTTACTACGAATAAGCAGCATCATTGCGCATCTTGAAAACAGCAAGAGGTCAACATTAGAGGCTTTGGAAAAACAAAAATCACAATACACCGACGCTTTCAAAAAATCCTCTGATATCATCAGGCGCGCAGAAGAAGGCATAAACATCATGAAGAATAACATGGAGAACTATCAACAATATCAAAAAAAGGGGTTGATAAACAAAGATCAGTTAACCAATCAGACGGCTATTTATTATCAGCAACAGAACAACTTACTGGGATTGAGTGGGCAAAATGAACAAAACGCTTTACAGATAACCAGTTTAGAAAGCCAGATTCAAACTCAAGCGGCCGACTTTGACAACAGGGTTTATCAGATGGAGTTGCAACGCTATGAACTGAAGAAAGAACTGGTCAGTACAGATGCCAGCGGTGAAATTATCGTAAGGGCATTGTCTGACGGAAGAGTGGACTCCTTGAGTGTCACCGTGGGGCAAATGGTCAATATCGGCGACAGTCTGGTACAGATCATTCCGAGCAAAATTAAAAATTACCACCTTGTCATTTGGGTACCCAATGATGCGATTCCCTATATCTCCGTGGGTAATAACGTCAATCTACGTTACGAGGCCTTTCCTGCCGAAAAATTTGGTCAGTTCGCCGGAAAAATAGAGATGGTATCCAAAACACCAGCATCTACACAAGAAATGCAAACTTACCCTGGAGCACCTCAAAATATCCAGACGACATCGATCCCTTATTATAAAGTAATTGTCAAACCTGAAAAACAGATGGTCGGGTACAATGGAAAAATGCTAAGTCTGGAAAACGGAATGAAAGCGCAAACCACTTTATTTTTGGAGCGAAGAAAAATATATCAGTGGATGCTTTCTCCTTTTTACGATATGAAACACAGTGCAATGGGGCCGGTTAATGAGTAGGATGCCATTTAAAACTATCGTCAGTAAACTCGAGCTGGGGCTACGCCGCCGAGTGCCGGTCATTCACCAGACAGAAGCCTCGGAGTGCGGATTAGCCTGTCTGGCCATGATATGCGGGCACTATGGAAAAAATGTCGATCTGATTTCTCTGAGGCAGCAGTTTAACCTCTCAGCACGTGGCGCAACGTTAGCCAGCGCTCAGGGTATAGCCACTCAACTCGGCATGATGACGCGCGCGCTTTCTTTGGATTTGGATGAAATCGGCGCGTTGAAAAAACCTTGCATACTCCACTGGGATTTTAATCATTTTGTGGTGCTGGTAAGCGTCAGGCGGCAACGCATTATTATTCATGATCCTGCCCGGGGTCGGCGCAGCATAGGCCTCTCCGAGATATCTCAGCATTTCACGGGTGTGGCGCTTGAAGTCTGGCCTGGCAGCCACTTTACAGCGCAAACCATCCGCAATCGAATCAGCCTGTCGGCATTAATCGGCAGCGTGCATGGCATCAAAGGCGCGCTGGTTAAAATTTTCAGTCTGTCTGTCGTGATCGAGTCCATCAATCTGGTCATGCCAATCGGAACGCAACTCGTGATGGACCACGCTATTCCGGCGAGCGATCGCGGATTATTGACGCTCATTTGCGCAGGCTTGCTGTTCTTTATCTTACTGCGAGCAGCAACCGGTATGATAAGGGCCTGGTCATCGTTAGTCATGAGCACACTGATCGGCGTACAGTGGAAAACTGGCTTGTTTTCACACTTGATGCGCTTGCCACTGGGATATTTTGAACGGCGCAAACTGGGAGACATTCAGTCTCGGTTCGGCTCGCTGGATACGCTGCGCACAACGTTTACCACCAGCGTAGTCGGGGCGATTATGGACAGCATCATGGTCGTTGGCGTATTGATAATGATGGTGTTATACGGCGGCTACCTGACCTGGTTCGTCCTGGGTTTTACGCTGATATACGTGCTGATTCGCCTACTCACTTATGACTATTATCGGCAGTTGTCTGAAGAGTCTCTGGTCAGGGGGGCCCGCGCCAGTTCTTACTTTATGGAAACCTTGTATGGCATAGCGACGGTCAAAATGCAGGGCATGACCGAGAGGCGCGGCTCCCACTGGCTTAATCTTGAAATTGATACCATCAATACCGGTATCAAAGTCACCAAAATGGATTTGTTTTTTGGCGGCATCAATACGTTTATTGCCGCCTGTGACCAAGTGGTGATTTTGTGGCTGGGAACCAGCCTGGTCATCGACAACCAAATGACGATCGGTATGTTCGTGGCCTTTGGCGCTTTTCGCGGGCAATTCTCCGATCGCGTCGCGTCACTGACAAATTTTCTGCTTCAGCTGCGCATGATGAGCCTGCATAACGAGCGTATTTCCGATATTGCCCTGAATGAAATGGAGAGTAAAAAACCGGATATCAACTACGTGGCGAAAATGCTACCGATCGCGCTCGAGATTAATGACCTGAGTTTCCGCTATGACAGCCAATCACCGGCGGTCTTCAGTCAACTTAATGCCGCCATTGCACCGGGAGAAAGCGTTGCCATTGTCGGCCCGTCTGGAGCAGGAAAAACGACCCTGATGAAAGTACTGTGCGGTTTGTTCGAACCTGAAACAGGCAAAGTTATCGCCGATGGTATAGACATTCAACAATTGGGGATTAACAACTACCACAAGATGATTGCGTCCGTTATGCAGGATGACAAACTCTTTTCTGGTTCAATAAAGGAAAACATTTGTGGTTTTGCGGAAGACATTGATGACGCATGGATGATTGAATGTGCCAAAGCGAGTTATATACATGATGTGATCATAAGCATGCCAATGGGATATGAAACCTTGATTGGAGAATTGGGCGAGGGTTTATCAGGTGGGCAGAAACAACGTATTTTCATTGCCAGAGCAATATACAGAAGACCCAGTGTTTTATTTATGGATGAAGCAACCAGCTCTCTTGATCGAGAAAGTGAAAACTTTGTCAATCAGGCAATAAAGCAAATGAACATAACCAGAATAATCATCGCCCACCGAGAGAGCACCATAGCCTCAGCAGACAGAGTCATCACTTTGGGAGGATAACGATCGTGCAGAAGCCCATCAGAGCTTGTGATGCGAACATTTCAAACCTCATGACGATTCCCGAACAAGAGAAAACCATGGGAATCAATCAATAGCACTTTTCATGTATATGAACAGGTGATTCTCATGGCTATCGGCACTATTTCACTGCACATTTTCATTAGGGCAGGAAAACTTAGAAACACTGGTGCGGATAACCCTGACTGTCACACATCGGATAATGAAAGCCATTGTGACTCGCACACCAAAAAAAAATAGTAACAAGCAGTAATTATTCAAGTAAGCGCCTTATCGCCATTAATAATTTTATCATGGCACTGTCATTCGTATTTTTTAAACGAGTCATATAAAAATTTGATGCGAAAAATCAGCTTACATGATGTATTTATAATTAAGACCCACCAAAAACATTACCTTTATTCACTTTAAAACCTATCGAATCGGTTTGCTTGCAAAGGACATTAACAACCTATTCGATGTTCCTAATAGAGATTGAAAAGATTAAATGCGCTCTCCTCAATCCTGGCTGTGTTTACTCAGGAAAAATAATCCACCTGGAGATAAGAATGAGACAAATTATCGGTATGTCCTCTCGTTGGTTAATAACATCAGCCCTTGCGCTGCTGCTCCCTGCCGTATCATGGGCGGCCGATACGGCGTCTCTCGCCGTGGGGCCGCAATATGACACCACCCATGTCTACGTCGAACGCGGCAAAATGGATGCCTTTGTCGACAGCATCCTGAAAACCTTCGGCGGTACCAGCACCGAACGCGTGCTGGTCAACGTCACGCCCACGCCGAGCGAAACTTACTCCCAGCTGATACTGACGCCAGCCGGCAGCTTCTCGGTGTTCGATTTCAAAACGCCGATCCCACACCCGTTCGGCACCGAGCGCAACGGTTTTCTGGTCAGGGATATGGACGCCGCCATCCGCCAGGCCAGAGCCGCCGGCGCCGATGTGCAGGTTGCGCCTTTCGACGATCCGATTGGCCGCGACGCGGTGATCCAGTGGCCCGGCGGCGTCAACATGCAGCTCTATTGGCACACCAAGGCGCCCAACTACAAGCCGCTGCTGAGCGTGCCGGAAAACCGCCTGTATCTCTCCGCCTACCGCGTCGACGATTTCCTGAAAAGCTACCAGGCGTTCTCGCACGCCACGGTGGTGAGCGACGAACAGGTCAGCGATACGACGATCGGCCGCAGCGACAGCGGCAAGATCCGCCAGATCGAACTGGACTCGCGCTTCGGCAAAACGCGCATTTTCGTCACCGACGGGCATCTGCCTTATCCGTTCGGCCATGAGCGCACCGGCTATGGCGTCGACGATCTGCCGGCCACGCTGGCTAAAGCGCAGGCCAGCGGCGCTCAGGTGCTGTGGCGTTCGACGGCGGCGGAGCGCCGCGCCTCGGCGCTGGTGCGTTTCCCCGGCGGCTACATCGCCGAAATTCACCAAACAGCTAAATGAATCCAAGGCGCGCTGCGGCGCGTTTTTTTCTTCGGATACCCATGATGAAACGCACGCTTCCCGCACTGTTGCTGTTCTCCACGCTCCCCGCTCTGGCGGCGGAGCCCGCCGTATCCCCCTGGAAAAACATTCCGTTGGGCGATGCGGCCACCTTGTCTTTCGACGGTTCACTGCGCGAGCGCTATGAATGGACGGATCAACGCGATCTGAGCGGCGGACGCGACGACACCTTCATGCAGCGCCTGCTGATTGGCGCGCGCCTCGACTATGGCGACGACTTTGGCGCCTATGTCCAGTTGGGATCGTCACTGGCCACGCCGCGCGATCGCGGGCGCAAGCCGACCGACGAAGATCATGCCTATCTCGGCCAGGGCTATGTGGACTTAAAACTGCCCACCGCCTACGGCCTCGGCACCCTGCGGGTCGGCCGCCAGGAAATTGCGCTGGGTTCGCTGCACCTGATGGGCACCCGCGACGGCCCCAACGTGCGCCGCGCTTTCGATGCTATCCGCGCCAGCTGGGCCAAGGATAAAAACCGCCTCGATGCCTTTATCGGCCATCCCGTCACCCTCAAAACCGGCAGTTTCGACGACGATACCGACAACAGCCAAAAGGTGTGGGGGTTGTACGGCACCACGCCGCTGGCAGCGCTGGCGTCCTCACTCGATCTCTACACCTTTGGCTTTGAGGATAACGACGCCCACTACGCGCAGCTCAGCGGGCAAGAGCGGCGCTATACCGTCGGCGCACGTATTTTCGGCGCGGCGCAGGGGTTCGACTGGGATAATGAAGCCGCCTGGCAGTTCGGTAGCGCAGAACAGCGCGATATTCGCGCCTGGTCGGCGTCGGCGCACGCCGGGTATAGGGTGAGTGACTGGCGCTGGCAGCCGCGCTTTGGCGGCAAAATTGGCATCGCCAGCGGCGATAAAAACGGCCACGATGGGCAGCTCAATACCTTTAACGCCATGTACCCCAAGCTGCCCTACCTGACCGAAAACGGGCTGGTGGCGCCGGCTAACCTGATCGCCATTCATCCTTCGGTCACGATTACGCCGTGGCAAACCCTGGCCATCGACTTCAGCTGGGACGCGTTGTGGCGGCAACGCCGCGAGGATGCCTTCTACCTCGGGCCGATGCGCCCGGTGAAGGGCAGCGCGCAAGGCTCGCGCTTTATCGGCAACCAGTATCAGGTCGAAACCATCTGGACGCCGCGCAGCGATCTTCAGTTCAAGGTGGCCTATGTCTACTTCGACGTCGGCCACAGCCTGCAGCAGCATGCCGGGCTGAAAAACATGAACTTCGTCCTGGCGCAGGGAACATTGAGTTTTTAAACATCGTTCAACTCACCGACGGGTAGAAATGTAAGGGGGTTAATGACTTATTGAAAACTATCGGCTCCAATAACAGTCATGATGTTCACGCGGTGCGGCTCGCTGTCGACACCAATAAACCTGGCAACTTAATGGAACTGCATGGGCATGGCCGTTATATGCATTGCCATCGATGGTTGTCTTTTTAAACAAGCTAAAAGGTAATGAAAATGAGTGAAAGTAACGCTGTAAATGAAGTCAGCCAACTCATTCGCTATCATGAACGCGGCGATGGGATTACCTACAATGGAAAGCCATCATATACGATAGAAAATGCTGCAGATACAATAACCAGAACAGGATACAGCTGGAATGGTAAAAATGTGACAGATACTGCGGCGATCGTAACCTATTCATTTCGCGATGACGGTGTGCCAGTCACCGATGCGCAGAAAACCATTATAAAATCAGCGATGGAATCATGGTCTGACGTTGCAAATATAACCTTCAAAGAGGTTGAGGATACAACAGAACAGCAAAAAGTCGGTTTTGTCATCGTTAACGATCCCAACATGAAACAGACCGGCGCTTCAGGATCATTTCCAATATCAGGCAATAATAAGTATTTAAAAATAGGGCCAACAATTGGAGACCTTAATAACACAAACCCGCCCGAAAACATAAAAAATCTTTACACACATGAGCTTGGCCATATTCTAGGGCTATCTCACCCAGGAAACTATGATGCCTCGGGCGGAACACCACTGAGTTATGATAGTCAGGCAAAGTACGCTGAAGACAATAATATGTTTACCGTTATGACTTATTGGGGTTCCGGCCATGTTGGCGGCGAATTTGGTCATAACCACTCGCCTTATTCGCCACAAGTAGATGATATAGCCGCAGCACAAAAACTGTATGGCGCCAATATGTCAACGCGAACTGGCGATGACGTCTACGGTTTTCATAATACAACCGGTAAAGCTTATTATACTGCGTTAGAAGGTAAGCCAGCCCCCATATTCGCTATATGGGACGCAGGCGGAAATGATACTCTTGACTTTTCCGGCTACTTGCAGGACCAACGCATAAACTTGAATGAAGGTTCTATTTCTGATGTCGGTGGTCTGAAGGGTAATATCTCTATCGCGGCGGGCGTAACGATTGAAAACGCCATCGGTGGTGCAGACAACGATGTCATCGTAGGTAACAGTGCCGATAACCTCATAAAGGGAGGGGGCGGTAACGACATTATTTACGGTTCAGGCGGTCAAGATATACTCTGGGGAGGAAGCGGAAATGATACTTTTGTGTTTTCCGAACTGAATGACTCTCCGATTTCATCACCTGACAAAGTCATGGACTTTGAGTCAGGCAAAGACAAAATTGATCTGTCATTCTTTAATCAGATCGAGGAAGGCCATGACTTTATTCACTTTGTTGAGCATTTCTCTGGCCATGCCGGTGAAGCGCTGTTGTCTTATGACAGCCAAAATAATCTAAGTGAGCTTGCATTAAATCTTAACGGCAATGCCAACCCGGATTTTCTGGTACAACTCGTGGGCAAAGTTGAGGTGACTACGGACGTTATCGCGTAAATCGAAACGGGAGACTATGCTAAAACGTCGTCAGATAGCACTTCTTTATACACCACGTATTATCTGACGACGTCACAAGTAAAATATCCCTTTATTTTATTTCACCACCTCGGTCCTGCGATAAATTTTGTATGGGTGGCGATATAAAGTGATAAGCGTGACACACTTGTTTAAGGATGATTGAGTTATGAAAACACTAGTCGGTATATTATTTTTGGCTGCCATTAATCTATCAACAACAGCCTCTGCGTCTACGTTGAATATAAAAACATTCACCCCAGGTTCAGCTGCGATCTTCCCTGTCACATCAACGCTAATTTATGGCAGCAACGATGCCATACTCATCGATGCGCAGTTCCAGAAAAAATATGCAAAAAAAATTGTTGAGATGGTGAGGTCATCCGGAAAAAATTTGAAATATATTTTCATCTCATACAGCGATCCGGACTATTATTTTGGACTGGATGAAATTAAGAAATCCTTCCCTCAGGCTCAAGTCATTGCAACGGCCCAAACGGCCTACCTCATCTCTGCAACCAAAGACGCCAAGATGGACATATGGAAAGAAAAACTGGGCAAGGATGCACCAGAAAATTTACACGTTCCGGAGGCAATGACAACGAAAAAGTTAAGCATTGATGGTCAAGAAATCGATATTATCCATGACGATAACGATACAGCACACAGCTATCTGTGGATACCCTCGCTGAAAACCGTACTAGGGAGCATCTCCGTATCAACAGGTGGGCATCTCTGGATGGCTGACACGCCAACCGTTCAGGATATTGATCTGTGGATCAAGCGTATTAATGCGATGCAATCTCTAAAACCAGAAAAGGTTATTCCGGGGCATTCGATTAATAACGACACATCACCAAAATCCCTGAATTTTATAAAAAAATACCTTATCGACTATAAAAAGTCGGCTCTTTATCATAAAAACTCCGCAGACATCATCGCCAACATGGAAAAAGTATATCCGTCACTCCCGGGGCGAGGCTCTCTCGAATTTGGCGCCAAGGTATTTGCCGGAGAAGTTCCATGGCATATCACGACCCCCTATCCTCCGATAGGTAAAACAGCAGAAGTTAACTTTGGCGGCACCGTCTTCGAACTGCACTTCAGTGATAACAAAACCATGTCATTTGAAGGCATGTCGGGAACATTTAAAGGCGTAAAAGATACGGTAAAATACACTGCTATTGAAGTCAGTAAGAACATATATATGGTCTATTGGCATGAACCTCACACGGGCTCCAATGTTGTTCACGTACAAGATTGGAATACAGGCACGGTCTATACCAACATAGCCGCAAAAGACAATTCATTTACCCATCTGACGGGAACAATCAAGATAAAATAATCGGTTGCTTTATAAAGGAAAGCGGGTATGCCCGCTTTCCTTATAGCCTGGCTCCCCCTCACACCGCTTCCAGCTCCGCCGCCAGGGTGGCGACCAGCTCCGCCGCCGGCATCGGCCGTGCCAGGCCCACGCCCTGCCCGGCCCACAGCGACATAAACTCTCCGCGCCCGGCCTTGGCCGCCGCCTGGCGGATATCGCCGGTGAGCGCGTTCTGCACCGGATAAGGCAGGATCTGCGCCTCTTCCGCGCGCATCTGCCGCATGAAATCATTGACGATGCCGCGCGCCGGGCGGCCGCTGAAGGCGCGCGTCAGGCGCGTGCTGTCATCACCGGCGTTGCTCAGCGCCGCCCGCCAGGCTTCGGCGATGCCCGACTCCGGGCTGCACAGGAACGCGGTGCCCAGCTGCGCCGCCTGCGCGCCCAGCAAGCGCGCCGCCGCGATGCCGCGCCCGTTCATGATACCGCCCGCGGCGATCACCGGGATCTTCACCGCCGCCACCACCTGCGGCAACAGGGCCATCAGGCCGACGCAGGATTGCTCGATGTCGCCGAGGAAGGTCGGGCGGTGGCCGCCCGCCTCCGAGCCAGAGACGCAAACGAAGTCGGCGCCCGCCTCTTCCCAGGCGCGGGCTTCCGCCACCGTGGTGGCGGTGCCGATCACCCGCGAGCCGGCCTTCTTGAACTGCGTAACCGTGGCGCGCGGCAGCACGCCGAAGGTGAAGCTGGCCACCGGCGGCGCCGCCTCCAGCAAGGCCGCTATCTGGTCACGGTTGTTTTCGGCGAATTGGGTGGGGATTGGCGGCTCGCTCAGCCCCAGCGCTTCGCGGAACGGCCGCAACAGGTGCTGGGCACGCTTGAGCTCGGCGAGATCCGGGTGCTGCTCATCGAGCAGAAACAGATTGATGTTGAACGGCGCGGCGGTCTGCGCGCGGATCTGCTGCACCCGTTCGAGGATCACCGCCGGTGAAAACAGCGCCGCCGCGCACGAGCCCAGCGCCCCGGCGTTGCTCACCGCTACCGCCAACGCCGGCGGCGACGCGCCGTTCATCGGCCCCTGAACGATCGGATAGCGCAGCCCAAGCTCGCGGGCAAAAGCAGAAGGTGCCGTCATCAATGTGTCTCCCTGTGCTGACTACATTCGTCTTACGGCGGCCGCGCCGCCGAACCGACCAAAAGCATAGCACCTTCTCACCGCCTGGCCGTGCAGTTAATGCTTCACCTGATGCCGGTCGAGCGACAGGAAGTGATGCACCACCGGTTTCTCCGGCCCGATGTGGAAGCGCAGCGCCGCCTGCTGCAGATCGGCGTCGGCGTGCGACACCCGCTGGTGCTGCCGCAGGTGCTCCGCCCAGGACTCCACCAGGAACCACTCCATGATGCATTCCGGATCGCCGGTGTGCTCGGTAATGCCCCAGGCGTAAGCGCCGTCGCGGCGACGCGCCCGCTCCAGCATCAGCAGCGTGCGCAAGAACTGCGGCCGATCCTGTTCGCGGATGCGGTACTCCACCTGAATCATCACCGGGCCGCGATCGTTCTCAACCGGCGTGTTGACCAGCGGCTCCGGCCAATGGTTCGACGGCTGCAGATCGGCCTCGCCGGTCGGCAAGCGCAGGCGGTGGAACAGCAGCCCCGCCGCCAACAGGCCGACGCCGCCGACCAGCAGCGTGGCGGCCACGCCCAGCTCCTGCGCCACCAGCCCCCACAGCAGGCTGCCTACCGCCATCGCGCCGTTGAACACCATCAGGTAGATGGCCAGGCCGCGGCCGCGCACCCAGTTGGGCAGCACGCCCTGCGCCGCGCCGTTGAGCGTGGTCAGCGCAATAATCCAGCCGGCGCCCAGCACCAACAGCAGCACCACCGCCAGCCACTGCGGCGGCGCCAGCGACAGGGCCGCCATCACCACGGCGGTCAGCACCGCCGCCAGCAGCACCAGCCCGTCGGCGTTGAGCCGCTGGCGCAGGCGCGGCAACGCGATCGCCCCGAGGATCGCCCCGGCGCCTACCGCCCCCAGCAGCACGCCGTAAAAACCGGCGCTGCCGCCCAGCATGCGGCGCGCCACCAGCGGCAGCAGCGCCCAGACCGAGCTGGAGAATGCGAAGAACACCGCCGCCCGCAGCAGCACCACGTGCAGCTCGCGGCTGGAACGGGCATAGCGCAGGCCGGCGCGGAAGGCGCCGAAGAAGTGTTCCGACAGGCCGCTGTCCTCGGCCTTCGGCCGCTTCCACCACAGCAGCGCCGCGATCACCAGCACATAGCTCATCACGTCCGCACCATAGGCCGCGCCGGCGCCGAAGCTGGCCAGCAGCAGGCCGCCGGCCGCCGGGCCGATGGAGCGGGCGATGTTGATGCCCAGCGAATTCAGCGCCACGGCGTTTTTCAGCTCGGTGCGAGGCACCAGCTCCGGCACGATCGCCTGCCAGGTCGGCCCCATCAGCGCCGCGCCGATGCCGCCGACAAAGGTCAGCGCCAGCAGGTATTCCACCGTCAACGCACCGGTCTGCGATAGCACCAGCAGGCTGCCGCTGACGCAGGCCAGCAAAATTTGCACGAAGATCAGAAAGCGCCGTCGATCGAGGATGTCCGACAGTACCCCGGCCGGGATCGCCAGCAGGAACACCGGCAGCGTGGCGGCGGTCTGCATCAGCGCCACCGCCGAAGGGTTGCTCGACAGATCGGTAATCAGCCACGAGCTGGCGACGTCGCGCATAAAGCTGCCGACGTTGCCGAGCACCGTGGCACCCCACAGCACCGCAAATAAGGGGATTTTCAGCGGCGCGAAGCCGCCCGCCGCCGCCTTGTTGTCCGTCTGTTCAGCCATCCGTTCGCTCCTTCAAATCGTTAAATGCCACCAGCAACAGCGCGCCGGCCAGCCCGAGGTGTTCAAAAAATCCGTTCATCATCTGGCCGCGTTCCGCCCCGTCGAACTGCCAGAACGGATTGGCCATCAGCGTCGCCATCAGGGTAAAACCGGCCAGCGCCAACGCGCCGAGCCAGCGATAAAAGCCGCTCAGGATCAGCGCCGACGCCGCCAGTTCCAGCAGCGTCACCAGCACGGCGAACAGCGCCGCCGGCTGCAGGCCGAAGTGGGTCATCTCGGCAACCGCGCCTTCGACGTTCAGCGCCTTGACCAACCCGCCCTGGATGTAGGCGGCGCAAATGGCGAGCAGCAGCAGCCAGCGCACCGCGGGCGCGTGCAGCCGCTGCGCGCAGCGGGCGGCGATAGCAGTCAGGTTCATCGCGCCCCCTTAGAACGGCGAATTCTGGATAAAGGCCAGCAGATCGGCGTTGAAGCGATCGGGATCGACCTGCACCAAGCCGTGAGCGCCGTCAGCGTATACGTTCAGCTCCGCCTGTTGCATAAGCTTAGCGGCTTTCAGCGCCGAGGCGCCGATCGGCACGATCCGATCGGCGTCGCCATGCACCAGCAGCGTCGGCCTGTCGATCGCCAGCAGATCGGCGGTGAAGTCCACTTCGGAGAACGCGCTCACGCCGTCGTACTGCCCTTTCATGCCGCCCTGCATGGCCATCAGCCAGAAGTGGTCGATCAGCCCCGCATTGCTCTCCACCTCGTCGCAGTGGAGACCGTAGAACGGCACCGCCAGATCTTTGAAGAACTGCGAGCGGTTGCCCGCCACGCCGCTGCGAATGCCGTCGAAGGCCGCCATCGGTGCGCCTTCCGGGTTGGCCGGCGTTTGCAGCATCAGCGGCGGCACGGCGCCCACCAGCACCACCTTCGCCACCCGATCGCTGCCGTGGCGGCCGATGTAGCGCGCCACTTCGCCGCCGCCGATGGCGTGGCCGACCAGGATCAGATCGCGCAGATCCAGCGTTTCGATCAGCAGAGCCAGATCGTCGGCGTATTGGTTGATGTCGTTGCCGTGCCAGGTCTGATCCGAACGGCCGTGGCCGCGGCGATCGTGGGCGATCACCCGGAACCCGCTCTGGCCGAAAAACAGCAGCTGGTTGTCCCAGGCATCGGCGGACAGCGGCCAACCGTGGGAGAACAGGATCGGCTGGCCGCGGCCCCAATCCTTATAGAAAATGCGCGCGCCATCGGGCGCGGTGAGGATGCTCATGACGTGTTCCCCGCTCGGTATTGAATTGGATTTTGTACCGGGTAACAGTACGGCAGGCGCAAAGGCAGTGATAACGGAATAATTTTCGCATGATCGCGAGTTTTTTTGCTTAAGAGGCCGGCGTCGCCGCCGGCGCAAAACGTCAGATGTTTTCCAGATCGATACCGCGCGTTTTCGGGCCGAACAGCCCGATCACCAGCATCACGATCAGCATGCTGGCGACGATAAACGCGATCACCCCCAGCGAGCCGCCGTACTGCAGGATAATGCCGATGATGATGCTGCTGAACACCGTCGACAGCCGGCTGAAGGAGTAGCAGAAACCGACGGCGCGGGCGCGAATATGGGTCGGGAAGATCTCGGATTGATACGAGTGGTAGCTGTAGGTCAGCCAGGCGTTGGACCAGGTGATGAAGAAGCCGCACAGGATCAGCCACAGCGGGTTGTTCTGCAGCGCGAACAGCGAGCCGAAGACCACCGTCACCAGGCAAGACAACACGATCTGCCACTTATTCTCCATCTTGTCGGCGTAGAAGCTGCACAGCAGCGAGCCCAGCGGGTAGGCCAGCGTGATGAAGAAAGCGTACAGCAGGCTGTGGGTGACCGACGCGCCCTTGCCCGACAGCAGCGCCGGCAGCCAGTTGCCGAAGCCGAAGAAGCCGATGGCCTGAAAGAAATTCATCACCACCAGCATCAGCGTGCGATCGCGATACTGCGGCGCCCAAATGTCGCGAAAGCGGCCGCGCAGCGGCGCCCCCTCGGCATCGTCCACCGGGCGCGACGGAAAGTCCACGGCCGTCACGCCGCAGCGCCGTTCCATATCCCGCATCACCTGCCGGGCCTGCGCATAGCGCCGCTGCTGCACCAGCCAGCGCGGCGACTCCGGCAGCCCCTTGCGCACCAGCCAGATCACCAACGAGGCCAGCGAGCCGGCGATCACCACGTAGCGCCAGCCGCTCAGGCCCCAAATCGTCTGCGGCACCAGCCACCAGGACATCAGCGCCACCGCCGGCACCGACAGGAACTGCACGAAGAACGCGAAGGCGAAAGCCCGGGTGCGCAGATGCGCAGGCACCCACTCCGTCAGATAGGTGTCGATGGTCACCAGCTCGATGCCGAGCCCGACGCCCACCAGAAAGCGCAGAAAGATCACCCACTCCGCCTGCTGTTGAAACGCCAGCAGCAGCGAGAAGGCGCCATACCAGATCAGGGCGAACATGAAGGTGGCGCGGCGGCCGAAGCGATCGGCGTACGGGCTCAGCAGGCTGGCGCCGACGAACAGGCCAAGAAAGGTGGCGGAGGCGAAGGCCGCCTGGTCCGACACGCCGAAGACGCCCTGCGCGCCGGTGTGGAAAATGCCGTCGGCGATAAGGCCGGTGCTGATATAGCCGGTCTGGAACAGATCGTAGAGTTCGAAAAAGCCGCCCAGCGACAGCAGAATGATAAAGCGCCACAGACCGGCCGACGCGGGCAAGGCGTCGATTCTGGCCGCCAAATCCCGCGCATGGATCGGCGACGCCGCTACAGAGTCACTCGCCGTTAACCTCACATTAACATTTTTGATGACTTTCTATGCTAGCGAAGCGGCGTCGGAGTTAAATTTTTAATTAGCAGACTATGAAAAAAAGTTAAGCATAAAACGCTGCAGCAGCCTGTTTTATAGCAGGAAAATGCAACGCGGGATGCCGCAGCGGCATCCCGAATCGGTGGCTTAACGGCTGGGGTGCTGCTGCAACCGTTCGCTGCGGTAGAAGCTTACCAGGCACCAGCCGAGGGCGATCAGCGCCAGCGGCGCGGCGACGAAGCCGATGTTGCCCATGCCCAGATGCAGGCTCACCTGGTTGCCCAGCAGCGCGCCGCTGCCGATGCCGAAGTTGTACAGGCCGGAGAAGATCGCCATCGCCACGTCGGTGGCGTCCGGCGCCAGGCTCAGCACTTTGGCCTGCATCGACAGGCCGATGGCCATGATCGCCATGCCCCAGAAGATGCACAGCACCGTCAGGTGGCTTTCGCTGCCGGCGGCCGGCAACAACAGCAGCAGGCTCAAGGCCAGCAGCGCGATGGCGCCGATAAAGAAGCCGGAAGGAAAACGCTCGCTGTAGCGGCTGAACAGCAGGCTGCCGACGATGCCGGCGGCGCCGAACAGCAGCAGCATCAGCGTGGTGAAGTTCTCCGACAGCCCGGCCACGGTCTGGATAAACGGCTCGATGTAGCTGTAGGCGGTGAAATGCGCCGTCACCACGATGACGGTCAGCATGTACAGCGCCAGCAGCGCCGGGCGTTTGAACAGCAGCGGCACGCTGGCCAGCGAACCGGAGTGCTCGCTTTTCAGCACCGGCAGCAGGCGCCACAGCAGCACCAGCGCCAGGGTGGCGCACACCGCGATGCCGATAAAGGTCATGCGCCAGCCGAGCAGCTGCCCCACCACCCGCCCGAGCGGCAGCCCGAGCACCATCGCCAGCGCGGTACCGCCCGCCAGCAGGCTCAACGCCTGGGCTTTCTTGCCCGGCGGCGCCACGCGGATCGCCAGCGAGGCGGTGATCGACCAGAACACCGAGTGCGCCAGCGCCACGCCGGCGCGCGAAATGACCAGCGTGGTGAAGTTCCAGGCCACGGCAGTCAGCACGTGGCTGGCGATAAACAGCATGAACACGCCGATCAGCAGCTTGCGGCGCTCGATTTTGCTGGTCAGCAGCATGCACGCCAATGAGGCGGCGGCGACGATCCAGGCGTAGATGGTGATGATCAGGCCGACCTGTTCGGTTTGCATCGAGAAGCTGGCGGCGATGTCGCTCAGCAGACCGACCGGAATAAATTCGGTGGTGTTGAAGATAAAGGCCGAGACGGCGAGGATAACCACGCGCAACCAGGCAGTTGAGCGCGAAACGGGAGCGTGTTCCATGGTAAACAAAATCCGGACAGGTGCGGGCAAGTAGCGATATTTTAACCAACCGGCCCGCTAAATGCGATACGCGTCACACTTTAATTGTGTGGTTTTTTTCGCCGCATTTCGACACATTCGCAGACACACGGTTGCACAAATGCTGTGCTAATCTATTGAAGCGTACCAATTTTTCCTGCCGCTCTTCCCCTCCGGCCGCCGCAGACGACGCGCCGCGCCGAAGAACCGCGCGCAGTGTCCATTTGGCGTTTTCTGAGGCGAGGTCATTATGTCCGCGATTTATGATTGGTCCGTGCTCGCATTGCGCAATGTTTACGATCGCCGCATTCAGGGCAAGCCGGTGCTCGACAGCGCCGCGCTGTTCCCCGACGCCGAACGTTTCACCGCCCAATGGCGGCAGATCCGCGAAGAGGCGCTGACCGTCGCCCACGATCTGCACAATATTCCCCGCTTTCACGAGATCATGATCCAGCAGGCGTCGATCTCCGCCAACGACGCGCGCGACTGGCGCATGTTCATCATGAAGGCCTACGGACAGCCGATCGCCCGCAACCTGGCGCGCTGCCCGACGCTGGCGGCGTTAATCGCTTCGTCCCCGGACGTGCTGTCCGCCTCGCTCTCTTTCCTGGCGCCCGGCAAGCAGGTGCCGCCCCACCGCGGGCCGTTTCGCGGCATTCTGCGCGGCTATCTGGTGCTGGACATGCCCAAACGCGCCGACGGGGTGCCGGCGGCGGTGCTGAAAGTGGACGGCCGCGAATACCGGCTGCACGAGGGGGAGTTCATGCTGTGGGACGACACCTTCGAACACGAAGTGTGGAACGACAGCCCGCAGGTGCGCACCGTGCTGCTGCTGGACATCCGCCGCCGCGACATGCCCGGCGGGCTGCGGCTGCTCTCCAGCGCCATCATCACCCTGGTGCGGCTGAACGTGCGCTGGATGCAGAAACAGTTCTGAAGCGGGCCTCCCTGCCCAAAGGGCGGCGTTCAGCCGCCGCCCAGATAGGCCTTTCTCACCTCCGGATCGTTCAACAGCTCCTGGCCGCTGCCAGTGAGGCGGATCTGGCCGTTGACCATCACATAGCCGCGATCGGACAGCTTCAGCGCGTGGTTGGCGTTCTGCTCCACCAGAAACAGCGTCATGCCGCTGCGGGTCAGCTCGCGCAGCACGCCGAAGATCTGCCGCACCACGATCGGCGCCAGCCCCAGGCTCGGCTCGTCCAACAGCAGCAGCTTCGGCCGGCTCATCAGCGCGCGGGCAATCGCCAGCATCTGCTGCTCGCCGCCGGACAGGGTCATCGCTCGCTGGTTGCGCCGTTCCTTGAGGCGCGGAAACAGCTCGAACATGCGCTGCAGATCCTCCACCAGATAGCGGTTGCCGACGGTGATGGTGCCCATCAGCAGGTTCTCCTCCACGCTCATGTCCGGAAAGATGCGCCGCCCTTCCGGCGCTTGCGCGATGCCGCCGGCCGCCACGTAGTGCGTGGAGCGGCGGCTGATGTCCTCGCCGCCAAACAGGATCTGCCCGCCGGCGATGCGCGGCTGGCCGAAGATCGACATCAACAGCGTGGATTTTCCCGCGCCGTTGGCGCCGATCAGCGCCACCGTCTCCCCGGCGTTGACCTGCAGCGACACCTTGCGCAGCGCCTGGATCGGCCCGTAAAACACGTCCACTTCGCGAAATTCCAGCATCGCTTCGCTCATCCCGCCAGCTCCTCTTCGTCCGCGCCCAGGTAGGCGGCGATCACCGCCTCGTTGTGCTGGATCTCCTGCGGCGTGCCGCGGGCGATCACGTCGCCGTGATCGAGCACGATCACCCGATCGGAGATCTCCATCACCATGCCCATGTCATGCTCGATCAGCAGCACCGTGATGCCGTGATGCTGGCGCAGGAAACGGATGATGCGGCTCAGCGTGGCCGTTTCCACCGGGTTCAGCCCGGCGGCCGGTTCGTCGAGGCAGATCATCTCCGGCGTGGTGCACATGGCACGCGCGATCTCCAGCCGCCGCTGCTGGCCGTAGGACATCTCCCCCGCCAGCCGGTTGGCGCAGTCCACCAGATCCACCACCTCCAGCCAGTAGAAGGCGTGATCCAGCGCGGCGCTCTCCGCCCGGCGGTAGCCCGGCGTGTTCAGCACCCCGGCGATCAGGTTGCGGTTGCTCTGCATGTGCTGCGCCACCAGCAGGTTCTCCACCACCGACATTTCGCGGAACAGGCGGATATTCTGGAAAGTGCGCGCCAGCCCGGCGCGGTTGACCAAATGAGTGCCGCCGAACATCTTGTAATAGAGGCGCGAGCCGAGCCGCTTCGGGCGTATCCAGTCGCCGGCGCGAAACTTCTGCCCCAGCACCTGGATCACGTCGGTCGGCCGCTTATGGGTATTGAGCAGGATCGCGCCGCCGCTGGCGCGGTAAAAGCCGGTCAGGCAGTTGAACACCGTGGTCTTGCCGGCGCCGTTGGGGCCGATCAGGGCGGTGATGGAGCCGCGCTCTACCTCCAGATTGACGTCGTTCAGCGCCTTGATGCCGCCAAAGCGCATCATCAGGTGCTCCACCCGCAAAATGGCGTCGCTCATGGCGCCACCCCCTTGCGCTCGGCGAAGCTGGCGCGGCTGATGCGCACCAGCCCGCGCGGCCGCCAGATCATCATCGCCACCATCAGCACGCCGAACAGCAGCACCCGGTATTCGGCGAAGCTGCGCAGCAGCTCCGGCGCCACCGTCAGCACGAAGGCCGCCAGCACCACGCCGAGGGTGGAGCCCATGCCGCCCAGCACCACGATCGCCAGGATCAGCGCCGACTCGAAGAAGGTGAACGAGGTCGGGTTGACGAAGCCCTGATAGGTGGCGAAAAACACCCCCGCCAGCCCGGCGGTGGAGGCGCCCAGCATAAAGGCCGACAGCTTCACCAGCACGTGGTTCAGCCCGAGAGAGCGGCAGGCGATCTCATCCTCGCGCAGCGCCTCCCAGGCGCGCCCGATCGGCATGCGCGTCAGCCGGTGCTTGATGTACAGCACCAGCAGCACCACCAAAAACAGCACCGCGTAAATGAAAATGAACTTGAGGTTGGGGTTGTAATCGATGCCGAGAAACTCGTGGATCGGCACCCCGCCGTCTTTGGCGCGCCGGCCGAACTCCAGGCCGAACACCGTCGGCGCCGGCACCGAGACGCCGTTCGGCCCGCCGGTGAGCGACATCCAGTTGTTCAGCACCAGCCGGATGATCTCGCCGAACCCCAGCGTGACGATCGCCAGGTAGTCGCCGTGCATGCGCAGCACCGGAAAGCCCAGCAGCGCGCCGGCCAGCGCCGCCATCAGCGCCCCCAGCGGCAGCATCGCCCAGAAGCCCAGCCCGAGGTACTGATAGCCCAGCGCCAGCCCGTAGGCGCCGATGGCGTAAAACGCCACGTACCCCAGATCGAGCAGCCCCGCCAGCCCGACCACGATATTCAGCCCCAGGCCGAGCAGCACGTAGATCAGGCCGAGGATCGCCACCGTCAGCAGGTATTTGGTGGCGACGAACGGGAACAGCAGCGCGATCGCCGCCATCAGCGGCAGGAGCCAGCGCAGGTTGGATTTATAGTCCAGCGGCCGCACGTAAACGCCGTCGTTGCCGCCGTCGAAGCGCGCCAGCACCCTGCGCCCCGGCGCGGTTTGCAGGAACAGGCTCAGCAGCAGCCGCCCGGCCATCACCGCGACGATAATCCACACCAGCCGGTGCGGTTCGAAGTTAAAGCTGTAGCCGTTCAGCACGATGCCGACGATCGGCCCGAACACGATCAGGGCGATCAGCCCGGCCAAGACGGCGTCCAGCAGGCTGCGTTTAACGTCCAGCCCGCCGTGGATCACGGATTGCGACATGGCGTTCTCCTTAAACCTTGGCGATCAGCGGCCGGCCAAGCAGGCCCTGCGGACGGAAGATCAGGATCGCCACCAGCAACCCGAAGGAGAACACGTCCTTGTAATCCGAGTTCACCATGCCGGCGAACTGCGCCTCCGCCACCCCGAGCAGCAATCCGCCCAGCATGGCACCCGGCAGCGAGCCGATGCCGCCCAGCACCGCGGCGGTGAAGGCCTTGATGCCGATGATAAAGCCGACGTAAAAATCGAAGGTGCCGTAGTTCATGGTGATCAGCACCCCAGCCAGCCCGGCCATGGCGGCGCCGATCACGAACACCAGCGAGATCACCCGATCGGTATTGATGCCGAGAATCGAAGCCATTTTGCGATCCTGCTGGGTGGCGCGGCAGATGCGCCCCAGGCGGGTGCGCTGAATGATGTAGGTGAGGATCGCCATGCCGAGCAGCGACGCCACCAGAATAAACACTTTGGTGTAGGTGATTTGCACCACGCCGCCGTCGAACTCCAGGCGGAACACGCCGCTCAGCAGCGTCGGGATGCCCTGCTGGCGCGGCCCTTGGCTTATCTGCGCGTAGTTTTGCAGGATTAACGACATGCCGATGGCGGAGATCAGCGGCGCCAGGCGGGTGGAGTTGCGCAGCGGCTTGTAGGCGATGCGCTCGATCACCCAGCCGTACACCCCGGTGATGACGATGGTGAACACCAGCGTGCCGAGGATCAGCAGCGGGAACGAGTGCAGCCCGAAGAACGACAGCAGCGCCAAACCGATGGCGCACAGGTAGGCGGAGATCATGTACACCTCGCCGTGGGCGAAGTTGATCATGCCGATGATGCCGTAAACCATGGTGTAGCCGATGGCGATCAGGCCATACACCGCACCGAGGGTCAGGCCGTTGATCAGCTGTTGCAGAAAGAATACATCCATAATGAGCAGTCTCGCCTGGTAAGGCCGCCAACGCAGTCCGACGCGGCCCAAAGGTCATCGCGGAACGGGCTCGCCAGAGCGGCGAGCCCGTCGGTCATAGGGTTACAACTTCAAGGTTCGGCCGTTTACAGCTGGTGATATTTGCCCTTGTCATCCCATTGGTAGACCACGTAGTCCGAAACCTTCAGGTCGCCCTTCTGGTCCCAGGCTTTTTTGCCCATCACGGTATCCACATCGTGCGACTTCAGCCATTCGGCGGCCTTGGCGCTGTCTTTGCCGCCGGTGGCGTTGAAGGCGGCGGCGATCGCCTGGATCGAGGCGTAGGAGTAGAGGGTGTACCCTTCCGGCTCAAAGCCGCTGGCGCGGAACTTGGCGATCACCGCTTTGCCTTCCGGGATCTGACGCGGATCGTTGCCGAAGGTCATCAGCACGCCGTTGGTGTACTGCGGCCCGCCGGCGGCGGTCACCAGTTCTTCGGTCACCACGCAGTCGCCGGAGAAGAACTTGGCGGTCACGCCCTGCTCGCGCATCTGGCGCACCAGCGGCCCGGCTTCCGGATGGCAGCCGCCGAAGTAGACCACGTCCGGCTTGACCGAGGCGATCTTGGTCACCAGCGCGTTGAAGTCTTTCTCGCCGCGCGACAGCCCCTCATACAGCACTTCCTTGACCCCGCGCTTGTTCATCGCCGCCTTCGCCGCGTCCGCCAGCCCCTGGCCATAGGTGTCTTTATCGTGGATCACCGCGATGCGCTTGGCCTTCAGGGTGTCCAGCATGTAGTTGGTGGCGATCACGCCCTGCTGATCGTCGCGCCCGCACATGCGGAACATGGTCTTCATGCCGCGCTCGGTGATCTGCGGGTTGGTGGAGCCGGGGGTGATGGCGATGATGCCGGCCTCGTCATACACCTCGGAGGCGGGCATGGTGGAAGAGGAGCAGAAGTGGCCGACCACCGCCGAGACCTTTTCCTGATCCACCAGCCGGTTGGCGACCGCGACCGCCTGTTTCGGTTCGCAGGCGTCATCCCCCTGCACCAGCTTGATTTTTTCCCCTTTGATGCCGCCGGCGGCGTTGATGTCCGCCGCCGCCTGAGAAGCGCCGCGCCAGTACTGATCGCCATAGGTGGCGTTCGGCCCGGAGAACGGCCCGGCGACGCCGATGACGATATCGGCCTGCGCGG
Organism: Serratia sp. MF1(2023); assembly: GCF_030954545.1. Lineage (NCBI taxonomy): Bacteria > Pseudomonadati > Pseudomonadota > Gammaproteobacteria > Enterobacterales > Yersiniaceae > Serratia > Serratia sp. MF1(2023). The sequence goes on from NZ_JAVHUX010000006.1 coordinate 70,353, forward strand.
AAAACGCCGTACCTAAACAACCGATGAGCAAAGCAGCGAGCGGACTTTTTATCAATTTCGATGACATTGTTATCTTCCTCAGCACTGGTGTAGCGGAACGCCCTGGGGCGCGGAACTTTCACTTTATGTGTAGACGGGGAAAATAATTTTCTTGAGAGCGCAGTCGCATTCCCCAAAAATGGGTAAGCAAAAATCCAGCCATTGTGACGACGAATACATATTATTTGCTTATTCATCCTACATATCAGTTGCGGCGCGGCGTTTGACGGGGTTAACGGGGGATAAGCCGTACGGCTAAGAGGGAAGGTGCAGGATAGCGAGAGTGACCCTGCACCATCGCCGTGCAACGGCTTGTGCAAACGACGTCAAAACGATTTGGGATGCAAAAATCAGCGCATAGCGATGAAAAATGCCGAAAAACAGCGCAAGGTGCTCATTCCCTCAGCAAACGCGCTTTTTTTGCAGTTTAGCGCTTTGACAAACCCCAGGTGCCCCGCTATTATTCGCCCCGTTCGCACGATTCCTCTGTAGTTCAGTCGGTAGAACGGCGGACTGTTAATCCGTATGTCACTGGTTCGAGTCCAGTCAGAGGAGCCATATTTAGAAAAGCCCGCTCAGGGAGACCCGAGCGGGCTTTTTGCTTATGTCTCATCCATATCCCAACGGTTAGCTCGCCGGCCGTCAGAAATAGAGCTCCGGCTCCGCAGGAGTCAGATCGAGTTGTACCCGCCACGCGTTGAGCGTCAATAGCGCCAACTCAGCAATCCCCTGATAAAACGGATGTTCCGCCTTTTGTATCATCAAGGTCAAATAGCGAGAACTCCAAGGCAGAATATGCTCTGCCAGCAACTCCGTCATCTGCTGCGGCTGCAACTCCGCCAGCCAAGCAATGAGCAGCAATAGCAAACCAAAGTGATCCTCAGGTTCCCTGCCTTCGGTTTGGCCACAGATCTGATACTTCAGCATCCATCGACGCAATGCCAGGGTGGACTCACCGAACAGCACGCTCTCCCTGTCTAAATACACGGAACCCCAAGGGGGAGCCGGCAACTCATTCGGCCCGATAAACAGCCGTTGCCAGGCGATATGCAACGGCTCTTCCGTTGCCCGCATCATCAACTCTGCACAGTACTGCCGTTGCTCCTGACTGCCATAGGGCCAGTCATCGCACCACACCTCCGTCTGCAGAAACGCCACCAACGGAGACATCAGCTTATCACTCGGGGAATGGCAAAATAGTGCCCCCAGCGTTCTGGCCGTTAACGCCATATTTTTATTTTGCTGAAGTTGTTGTATATCCATCACGTTCACTGCCCTTTCGAATCAACCGGCAACAGCCACTCCCACCGTCATATGCAGGCCATAGAACACCCCGCGCCCAATAAGCTCAGCCGCTAACACCAGCATAAAACCTACCGCCAACACCGCCGTTTTAGGCGGCTTGCTGCGCACTAACGGACAAATCCAGCAGCCTAATCCCAGACCCAACAGCACCAGACGCCAAACCTGCAATGAACCGTAATCCGGCACCAGCATGGTGGCTTGCTGAACCGAACTGTGGATCCCCATCAGCGCCATCCCCTGCATCAACGCAGCTCCCAAGCTGAGCAGCATCGCCGCACCGCTCAGAACGGCGAACTTGCCACCGTTGAAGGTAAAACGCGCGCCACTCAACAATGTCACAGCCAGCAGCGGGCCAGCGAGCAAAACGGTCATGAAGAAGCCCAGCGCGGTATAACCGTTGTTCCAAGTCGGTACCGTGTCAATCAGATAAACGCGGGACATTAACCAGACAAACATCACGCCCAGCGCCATCGTGGCAAACAACCATGGCTTACCAAGCGCGGCCGGCATTATGCGCAGCACCGCCAGCAGCCACCAGCCTCCTCCCACAGCAAAAAACAGTATGCCGCCGGCAATCTCATTGCTCAGTGCCGAATGGCCGAGGCGGTTGAGTGCATTCATGGCGCGCAGCGGCGATCCCATGTGCATCGTCGACGCCAGAAATCCCATCCCCATCAACGCCCACAAGAAAAACATAGCGCGTACTATACGCTGTTGCTTGGCGCGATCATCCTGGGCGGAAAGCCAGGCTAAACCGGTGATAATGACGCCGCCAACCACGCATTGGCCCAGCACGGTAAACAGGGCCAGTGGCCATTCATGCCATCCGCTTCCCATATCACACCTCCTTCGGGTTAGCCAAAAAGCCGGTGGTATCCCCAGTCGGGCGGCTGTTGGCGTTGGGTTTAATCACGATGCAGGGACGGGTAAAGTGCGAGCCAGGCAGAGGGGCGACCTGCGCCAATTCTCCATATTGCTGACGCAACCGGTCAATCGGGCCGAAATCCAGGGCACGCAATGGGCAGGATTCGACGCAGACCGGTTTTTTCCCCTCGGCAACACGCTGATAGCAACCATCGCATTTAGTCATATGCCCTTTTGCCCCATTATATTGCGGCGCACCGTAGGGGCAGGCCATGTGACAATAACGACAGCCAATACACACCGCTTCATCGACAATAACGAACCCGTCGGCACGCTTGTGCATCGCGCCGCTCGGGCAGACTTTGACGCAAGCGGGATCTTCACAGTGGTTACAGGCAATGGACAGGTAGTAGGCGAACACATTCTGGCGCCAGACGCCATTGTCCTCTTGCCAGTCTCCTCCGGCATATTCATAAATCCGCCGAAAGCTCACCTCCGGAGTCAAATCTTTATAATCCTTACAGGCCAGCTCACAGGTCTTGCAGCCGGTGCAACGGCTGGAGTCAATATAAAAACCATATTGGGTGGTCATCACTCCGCTCCTTAAACCTTCTCAATTTGCACAAGATTGGTGTGCTGCGGATTGCCTTTGGCCAATGGAGAAGGCCGCGAGGAGGTCAGAATGTTGACAGAACCGCCATGATCAACCTTATCGCCGAACATGTCCGCCTTCAGCCATGCTCCCTGCCCCATAGCGACCACGCCAGGCATGATACGCGGCGTCACTTTCGCCGGGATATACATCTGGCCGCGCCCGTTGAATACCCGCACCTTGTCACCGCTTGCGATACCCCGTCGTTTGGCGTCTATAGGGTTAATCCAGACCTCCTGCGGGCATGCCTGCTGCAATACCTCGATATTGCCGTAGCTGGAGTGGGTTCTTGCCTTATAGTGGAAACCGAACAGCTGCAACGGGTATTGGCTGCGCGCCGGATCCTCCCATCCTTCAAAGCCAGCGGCATAAATTGGCAGCGGATCGATAATCTCGTCGGGTTTCAATTCCCAGCTCGCGGCGATCTGCGCCAGGCGAGCGGAGTAGATTTCAATTTTACCTGACGGTGTTTCCAGAGGATTCGCCGCAGGATCCTCGCGAAACGCTTTGAATGCCACGACATGCTCCTCAGGACATTTTCGCTTATAGATCCCCGCCATTTTGAGTTCTTCATAATCAGGCATGTCGGGGTGGCGCTCTTTGGTTTTCGCGCACAAATATTTCACCCATTCGTGCTGAGTTCGTCCTTCGGTAAAGCGTTGATAGACATCCGGCCCCAGACGCCGGGCGACATCAGAGAGGATGTCATAGATGGGACGACGCTCGAATTTAGCTGACGTCGCCGGTTGTCCAAGGATGACGTAGGCCATATTGCCGGCGGCCTCATGAGGGATCAGATCCTCCTGCTCAGTAGGCATCAGATCCGGCAGCAGAATGTCGCAATACTTAGCCGAAGCAGTCATAAAGTGGTCGATACAAACAATCATTTCGCATTGACCGTCATCCTGCAAAATTTCATGCGTTCGGGCGATATCGCTATGTTGATTGATCAAGGTGTTGCTGGCGTAACACCACAGAAATTTAATCGGCACCTCCAGTTTGTCTTTACCGCGCACACCATCCCGAGCGGCCGTCATTTCCGTGCCACGCGCAATGGCGTCGGTCCAGGTGAACACCGAAATCTGCGTTTTGACCGGGTTATTCAGCATGGAGAACCATTCAACATCCAGTTCGTAAGAACCTTCCCGATCGCCGGTGTTTCCGCCGTTAATACCGACATTCCCCGTCAAAATCGCCAGCATGGCGATCGCTCTGGCGGTCTGTTCCCCGTTGGACTGGCGCTGCGGCCCCCAACCCTGGCAGATAAACGCCGGCTTCGCGCCACCGATTTCCCGAGCCAGTTTGATGATTTTATCTGCCGGGATGCCGGTAATGCCGGAGGCCCATTGCGGCGTTTTAGCGAGGCCATCCTCACCTTCGCCCAGGATATAGGCCTTATAGTGACCGTTACGCGGCGCGCTTGCCGGCAACGTCTTTTCATCATAGCCAACGCAATAACTATCCAGAAACGGCTGATCCACCCAATCCTCGGTAATGAGAACATGGGCGATACCGGCGGCCAGCGCCCCATCAGTGCCCGGCCGAATAGGGATCCATTCATCCTCGCGGCCAGCGGCGGTATCGGAGTATCGCGGGTCGATGACGATCATCCTGGCGTTTGAGCGCTCACGCGCCTGCTCAAGATAATAAGTCACCCCACCTCCGCTCATGCGGGTTTCGGCCGGGTTATTGCCGAACAACACCACCAGCTTGCTATTGGCAATATCATCCGGGCTGTTGCCGGCACGCCCGCCATAGACATACTTCATGGCTTCACGGATCTGCGCCGTGCTATAGCTGCCATAGCGGCTTAAAAAGCCGCCGCATGAATTCATCAAACGATACGGTGCATTGGAATTGGTGATATTGCCGCCATCGACACCGGTGCCATACAACACGTGCACCGCCTCGTTGCCATAGCGATCGAGGACACGCCGTAAATTATCCGCAATGGCATCCAGCGCCTCATCCCAACTGATGCGCTGAAACTTGCCTTCGCCACGTTTCCCCACGCGCTTCATCGGATACTTCAGACGGTCCGGGTGATTCATTCGGCGGCGGATTGAACGGCCACGCAGACATGCCCTGACTTGATGATGGCCGTAAATATCGTCACCGGTGGTGTCGGACTCAACCCGATAGACTTCGTCATCACGTACGTGGAGCCGCAACAGGCAACGGCTGCCGCAGTTTACCGTACACGCACTCCACACTGCCTTTTCCTTCGGACGGAGCGCCTCACCGGCGGCGAACGCGTTAAAACCGAACGGTAATGCGATCCCGTTTGCAGCAGCCAATAACCCGCCCACCGCACCGCTTTTGATCAGCTTGCGGCGCGTTATTGCCGCACACAGCCACTTTTCATCTTCAGAGGTTTTCATACATCACTCACTTAATCAGCAATAAGGGAATTTATTACATGGCAAGTAGATTCAATTTTTTATTATCGCGGGCGAGTTCGGGCAGGTTAATTACGCCAACGCCACGCTCAATAGACATTACTTCCATTTTGTTGATAAAAGTTTGTCCTGCATCAATTAAGCCCAGAAAAACAACTTCTCCATATCAGCATTGATTAGTAAAAAATTCTACAATATCTTTGTGACACAAATCACAGCATTCATGCTAAAATACATAAAAACAAATAAAATCAATGAATTAACACAAAACCAAAAATCATCAAAAAATAAAAAAGAGAATTATTTTCTCTTTAGGCGTGAAATTAATGCTGAAAAAGGCAAGCTTTTCTCCAATACCGGTAATATTCTAAAAAAAATATTTACACGAGTACCCATAATGAAAAAGAACAAAACCACCTCCGCCTCTCTTCTTGCCTGGATCAAGCAGGAAGTCAGGCCAGCCCTGGGTTGTACGGAACCTATCGCCATCGCCTTTGCCGCCGCCACCGCTGCCCAACATGCCGAAGGGAATATTGTTGAAATATTCGGGAAAATATCCAAAAACCTCTATAAAAATGCTGACGGCGTCCGCCTGCCAAATATATCAGGCCACGGCGTGCAGCTTGCGGCAGCCATTGGCGCAGTAGGCGGCAATGCGTCACTGGCGTTGGAGTTATTACGCGACGTCAATCCTGAACATATTACTCGCGCCAAAAAATTAATCGATGAAAACAAAGTATGCATTCAAACACGGGACAGTGATTCGCTTATTTACGTCGAGATTACCGTCGTTACTGATATAAAGCGTTGCCGGGTAGTTATCGAAGATAACCATACCCAGATTACTCATTTATCTGTCGACGGCGTGACAGGGAATCTGGCGCCGCAAACTCGTGTTGGCCATCGTCATTCAACCACGCCGCCGCGATTTTCAATTCAGGAGGCGGTGGATTTTATTCAGCACGTCGCCTATGACGATATCGCCTTCATGCTAGAAGCCGTCCAACTCAATAGCGCGTTGTCCGCAGAGGGGCAGAACACGCCGTATGGGTTGAATGTCAATGGCGCCCTGCGCTTGGCCGGGGCCGAGATCTTTCGTCAAACCACCCTTAAGGATCGCATCGTCATCGATACGGTCGCCGCTTCCGACGCCAGAATGGGCGGCGCCGCCATGCCGGCCATGACCAATTTCGGCTCCGGCAATCAAGGCATCGCCGCCACGATACCGGTCGTGACGCTGGCCAAACACCTGCAGCGGAGCGAAGAGGAACTGGTGCGCGCCGTCACCCTATCCCATCTGGTCGCGATTTCCATTCATTCTCGTTACGCGCGCCTGTCGGCCCTGTGCGCAGCATCCACTGCCGCAATGGGCGCCGCCGCCGGCATGGCCTGGCTGCTGAGCAAAGATTACGCCATCATCAGCGGCGCCATTAAAAACATGATTGGCGACATCAGCGGCATTATCTGCGACGGGGCATCTGCCACCTGCGCCATGAAGGTTTCCAGCACGACCGAAAGCGCCGTCAAATCAGTGCTGATGGCCAAACAGCATTGGGTGGCGAATCAGCATGACGGCATCGTGCATGAAGATGTCGAAGCTACGATCGACGCCCTGTGCCGGCTGGCCGCATCTGCCATGCAACACACCGACAGACAAATTATTCAAATCATGTCGGATAAAACATTCCAAAAAACGCACTCTCTATAATCAGACCAAAAAAGGCTAATTTATGAAACCCGTACCCTCTATTGCGACATTGGCCGTACATGCCGGCAATCAAACCGACCCAGGGCATAACGCCATATTTCCTCCCATCGTCACCGCCAGTTCGTTTATTCAACCCAACCTCGGTGAAGGCGGCGATTTCTGTTACTCCAGAGTGGCAAACCCAACGCGAAACGCCTATGAAAGCGCGTTGGCCGAGCTTGAGGACGGTATCTATTGCACGGCGACCGCCTCCGGAATGGCGGCGACGTCGCTGATCCTCGAATTACTGCCCCGCGATTCACACGTCATCGCAATGTGCGGCGTTTACGGCGGCACCTGGCGGCTCTTTGAAAAGCTGCGGAAAATGACGTCGGGAATGACATTCACCTATGTCGATCTCAACGATCCGCAGGCGGTCAACGCCGCCATTCAGGCGAATACGCGTCTGATCTGGATCGAAACGCCGACCAATCCGCTGCTGGAACTGGTCGACATTCAGGAGGTCTGTCGGATCGCCAAAGCGCGGCACATCACCACCTGCGTGGACAACACCTTCGCCAGCGCCTGGAATCAACGCCCACTGACACTGGGGGCCGATATCGTGATGCTTTCCACCAGCAAATATATTGGCGGGCACTCCGATCTGATCGGCGGCGCGGTGATTACTAACCGGCAACATCTGGCCGAACAGCTGGATTTCATCAAAACGACCGTCGGCGCCATCGCCTCGCCGTTCGATGCTTACCTGGCGCTGCGTGGCCTGAAAACCCTGGATGTGCGCATGCAGCGGCAATGCCAAAATGCGCAAACCATCGCCGAATTCCTCGAAAACCATCCCGCCATTGTCGGCGTCTGCTACCCGGGGCTTAAATCACATCCTCAATACGCCCTGTGTCAAAAGCAAATGCGTTCGGGGGCCGCCGTGGTCACCGTCCGTTTGAAAGGCGACATTCAGAGTGTGAAAGCCTTTCTGCCGCGCCTGAAGTATTTCGTGTTGGCCGAATCCCTTGGCGGCGTCGAAAGCATGGTTAACCATTCCGCCTCAATGTCGCATGCCGCCATGAGCCGCGAAGAACGGGAATCCATCGGCATCTATGACACCACGCTTCGCCTGTCGATCGGCATCGAAGACGCCGGCGATCTGATCGGCGATCTCGACCATGCTCTCTCCTGCATTTCTTGACGATTATAAGGAAGACGAAAAATGCACGATTACGGGATATGGACCGTCATCACGCCTTTGGTGACTATTTTTCTGGCGATTTTTACCCGGCAAGTGATCCTGTCGCTGCTGGCCGGTATTTTTGTCGGCTTCGTCGTTATCAATCACAGCCTGCTCGGAGGGATTGGCGCCACGCTGAACGGCATCATTGATACCTTCGCCTCTGCGGGCAATGCCCGAACCGTCGTTTTCATGGTGATGATCGGCGGCATTATGCGGCTCATTGTGGTTACCGGCGGGGTCAGAAGGCTGGTGCAGTTTTTAACCGAGAAGAACGACTACGTCACCAATAAACGCTCCGTGCAGTTATTGGCGATGATCGTCACCGCGCTGATTTTTATTGAAAGCTCCATCAATCAGCTGATTGCCGGCGCCTCCACCAAAGACCTGGCCAAACGCTACCGGGTGTCTCCCGAGAAGATGTCTTATATCATTCAAACATCCTGCGTTTCGGTCTGCTCCTCGGTCATGATCAACGGCTGGGGCGCCGCAATGATGGGGGTTATTGGCGTGCAGATCGCCAAGGGATATATCGACGGGGAACCTTTTGAAATTTTGGCGGGCGCCATGGTGTGGAATATCATGGCCTGGTTCTCGCTTGCCTCAGTGCTGTTTTATATCCTTTCCGGTTTTTCATGGGGGCCGATGAAAAAGGCGGAGCTCCGCTTTGAGGCCAACGCCGACGCCCTCACCGATGACGACAGCGGGCCGGAGGATGACGTGATCGATCACCCGGCATGCAATTCGTTGCTTAATTTTTTCATCCCTATCCTCTCCACCGTACTGATGGTGCCCATCGCGCTCTATATTACCGGTGACGGCCAGTTCTCCCGAGGCAGCGGCTCCATGTCCGTTTATTCCGGCGTGATGTTCGGCACCGCGGTTTCATTCATCTGGTTTACCCTGCGTGGCGTTCTGAATATCGAAAACTTTTTCAAAGAGTTATATATCGGTTACGCCAGCATGGTGAAAATAAGCTCCATCATGATTTTGGCTTTCTTGATGGGGCACATTTCCGCAGAGCTCAACACCGGACAATACATTGCCGCCGTCACGTCCGGCGTGATCCCCTCCGGCTACTCTATCGGCTTCATCTTCCTGATCAGCGCCGTGATGTCGCTGGCCACCGGCACCTCGTGGGGCACCTTCGCAATCATGATCCCTATCGGCGTGCAGCTGGGCGTCTCCCTGGGTATTCCGGCGGAATATATGATCGGCGCAGCCATTGCCGGCTCTATCTTCGGCGACATGACATCCCCGATATCCAGCGATGCCATCGTGGCCTCCATGGCGACCAACTGTGAGCATATCGAGCATATCAGGACGCAGTTCCCCTACGCGTTAGTGACCGGCGGGCTGGCGCTGCTGGTTTACCTGGCGCTCGGCTTCTCGCTTTAAGCCCGCCAATCATGCTCAATCCGGGGTCGGCCTTCGGCCTGGCCCCGGTCACTGCCCATTTGGCAAGAGGTCGCTAAATCCGGCGCTCAACGTTTTGACAGCCAGGCCATTAACGGCATCACATCGCGGAATAGCGAACCTATTCCATTACAAACGGAGAAGTTTATGGAAAAAGATCGGTTGTTTTTACTCAATATGGGATTTCACGATGGCCAGTATCCGGGAGAGCAGTTCTTCTGCCCCGACTGCACGCTGCTGGAAGGGCTGCTGGCGAAAAATCCGGAATTGGCAAACGCCATAGAAGTGACCTACGTCCGCTTTGAGAAACCCAGACAGGCCGTTATCGAGCTGGCCGGCGAGCAAAATCAATCGCTGCCGCTATTGGTTTTGCCTCGAGGAGAACGCTCGGGATTTCCGGCGGCGGAATATCACGGTAGAGAGTGCCTGTCTGCGCTGAACGACATTCTCGCCACATTATCGGCGCGGCACGCTTTCCCCAAAAAACACCCCTAGCGCACCAATCTCCCCCTGCCATGCAGAAGACGGAGGCACCCGAGAGTCACAAGGAAGTGACTCACCTCTGCCATCAGGCATCCGGCTAGGTGCTTATCGACGATAAGGGGTTTAGGCTTGATGCAACGAACATTGGTCAAGCCGTAACCCCATGAACGCCTGTGCGCGGGCTGGAAAGCAACCACCGCAAGGTTATCAGCTGCATTTACAGCACAACTTCGTAGTGAGAGCCGTCCGGCAGTTCAACATCTAGGCGCAGTTTGCCGCCCGCAGCCTCAACGTAGCGTTTTAGCGAAGACAGTTTCAGATCGCGGCCCGGTTTTTCCATCACGGCAACAGTCGGCTGCCGGATCCCCAGCGCCTGCGCCATTTCAACCTGCGTTTTCTGTACTTTTTCGCGCAGCTCGGCAAGGTGAATGTTCAGCATGATGTCCGCCGCCAGCGCCTGCGCTTCGGCCACGACCTCGGGTTTTTCATCCGCAATAAGCTGTTCCAGCGTTCTGCCCATCGCGTCACTCCTTCTCGTTTAATGTGTTCAGCCCGTTATCGAACGCATCCGATGCTTTATTTCTCATACGGGGTGCCCTGCACTATAGCCTAATGACTATATAGATATAAAGCTATAAAAGAGGGGCGCATAGGTGGCCAGCCCTTGCCGCAATGCTAAACGCGTATTCAGGTGTTTTTGCCCATACCGTGCGAGACATTCACCTTTTTACGAGCGGTAACGGACAATCGGTCAGAGGCACGGGGCGTTTCCCCGCCGCCCCTTTATGAACCCTGTCACAAAATGCGCATAACGTTTTCGGCGCTCTCCGCCGCGGGCGGTGAGCGATAAGTTTGTTAACGCCACGTTACATCAGGTTAGGCAACATTGTTAACGGCGATTGATGCGCCAAACGCATCGCGCCATGCGTTTATTGCGCTTATTTAGTTTATTTTCCTGAGCGAGTCTTCAGCAACAGGCGCGGCGTCAGGCGCCAATAGCAAACTGGAGATAAAGATGCATTCCTCTACCTCACCCATGACCACCCGGGCCAAAGCCGGCGCGATCCTGCGCGTCACCTCCGGCAACTTTCTGGAACAGTTCGACTTCTTTCTGTTCGGCTTTTACGCCACCTACATCGCACACACCTTTTTCCCGGCCAGCAGCGAGTTCGCCTCGCTGATGATGACCTTCGCGGTATTCGGCGCCGGTTTTCTGATGCGCCCCATTGGCGCTATCGTGCTGGGCGCCTACATCGATAAAGTCGGCCGCCGCAAAGGGCTGATCGTCACCCTGTCGATCATGGCCGCGGGCACCTTCCTGATCGTGCTGATCCCCTCTTACCAGAGCATCGGGCTTTGGGCGCCGCTGCTGGTGCTGTGCGGGCGCCTGTTGCAAGGCTTCTCGGCAGGCGCGGAGCTGGGCGGCGTGTCTGTCTATCTGGCCGAAATCGCCACGCCGGGCCGTAAGGGCTTCTACACCAGTTGGCAGTCCGGCAGCCAGCAGGTGGCGATCATGGTGGCGGCGGCCATGGGCTTCGCGCTCAATGCGGCGCTGGAAGAAAGCGCCATTCGCGAATGGGGCTGGCGCCTGCCTTTCCTGTTCGGCTGCCTGATTGTTCCCTTCATCTTCTTGCTGCGCCGCAAGCTGGAAGAGACGCAGGAATTTACCGCCCGCCGCCACCACCTGGCGATGCGCGACGTGTTTAAAACCCTGCTAAAAAACTGGCCGGTGGTGATCGCCGGCATGCTGATGGTCGCCATGACCACCACCGCGTTTTACCTGATCACCGTGTATGCGCCAACCTTCGGCAAAAAGGTGCTGTTGCTCAGCGCCTCCGACAGTTTGCTGGTCACCCTGCTGGTGGCGATTTCCAACTTCATCTGGCTGCCCATCGGCGGCGCGCTGTCGGATCGCTTCGGCCGCAAGCCGTTGCTGGTCGCCATGACGCTGCTGACGCTGGCCACCGCCTACCCGGCGCTGAGCCTGCTCGCCGCCGCCCCCAGCTTCAGCATGATGCTGGCCGTGCTGCTGTGGCTGTCCTTCATTTACGGCCTCTACAACGGCGCCATGATCCCGGCCTTAACCGAGATCATGCCAACGGAAGTGCGGGTGGCCGGGTTCTCGCTGGCCTACAGCCTGGCAACGGCGGTGTTCGGCGGCTTTACGCCGGTGATCTCCACCGCGTTGATCGAATACACCGGCGATAAGGCTTCACCGGGCTACTGGATGAGCTTCGCCGCGCTGTGCGCCTTGCTGGCGACGTTGTATCTGTATCGCCGCATCGCCATGCCGCTGCAAACCGCACGCTAACGCGCCATCGCCATAAGGAATCATGCCATGCAAAAACTCACTCGTTCGATCCTCGCCGCGCTGGTGTGCGCCTCCTTCAGCACCGCGGCGCCGGCCAAAGACGTGACCGTGATGATCTCCGGCGGCTTCAAGGCCGCGCTGGAGAAACTGGCCCCGGAATATGAAGCCCAAAGCGGCGACAAAATCATTCTGGTGTCCGGCCCTTCCATGGGGAAAACGCCGCAGGCGATCCCCGCGCGGCTGGCGCGCGGAGAGCAAGCCGATGTGGTGATCATGGTGGGCAACGCGCTGACCCAACTGGACAAAGGCGGCTGGATCCAGCCGGGTTCGCGCGTGGAGCTGGCCGATTCGCCGATCGGCATGGTGGTGAAACAGGGCGCGCCCAAGCCGGCGATAAAAACGGATGCCGAGCTGCGTAATGCCTTGCTGCAAGCCGGCTCTTTCGCCTATTCCGACAGCGCCAGCGGCCGCTACGTCAGCGGCCAACTGTTCAAAAAGCTGGGCATCGAGGAACAGGTGAAAGGAAAAGCGCACATGGTTGAGCGCATTCCGGTGGCCTCTGAAGTGGCGCAGGGGAAATACGCGTTGGGCTTCCAGCAGGTCAGCGAATTGCTGCCCGTGGCGGGCGTCACCTTTATCGGCGAACTGCCGGAAAACGTGCAGTACATCACCCGCTTCGCCGGCGCGGTAACAGCCAAGGCGGAACATCGCCGCGAAGGCAAAGCGCTGCTGGAGTTCCTCGCCTCCTCTCAGGCACAGCCGACCATTCGCGCGACCGGCATGCGAAGCGTGCCGGCGCAGCAGCCGGTCAGGCAGAGTGATACCGTTCAGTAATCAGCTTTTCCAGCTCGGCGGCGACGAAAGACTGCATGCGGCCGCCGCGCCGGATCAGGCCCACGGTGCATTTCACCACCGGCTCGACCAGCGGCACCGACGTCAACACCGAATGCTCTGAAGCGGGCATCGACATGGCGGGCACGGCGGCAATGCCGATGCCCGCCTCAACCATGCCCAGCATGGTCGTCACATGGCGAGTTTCGCACACGCTGGGGCGCTCCGGCACGAGGTGTTCCAGGCGCTGATCGAGCAGATTGCGATTGCCGGAGGTTTTATCCAGCGACACGTAATCCTGCTGATAAAATTCCCGCCAGGTGAGGCTCTTTTTAGCGGCGAGCGGATGGTCGCGCCGGCAAGCGGCCACGTAAACGTCCCCCACCAACGGCACAAATTCAAGGTTAGGCTGCAGCCGCCCGGCAAAGCAGATGCCAAAGTCAGCCTGGCCGCCGGTGACCGCCTCAATCACATTGCCCGCGCTGCCGTCGATCAGCTTGACGCGCACGCGCGGATAGCGAAATCGGAAACGGCGTATCACGTCGGGCATGAAATAGTAGGCCGCCGACGGCACCGTGGCGACGGTGACCAGCCCGGTACGCTCCTGGCTGACCTTATCGATATCGGCCAACACCGCTTCGACATTCATCAGCAGCTGATCCGAACGCTCGGCAAAAGCCTGCCCATACAGCGTCAGCGTCACGCGCCGGGTGGTGCGATCGAACAGTTTGCTGCCCAGCGCGTTTTCCAGCTTCTCAATCCTGCGGCTCAGGGCCGACTGCGACAGGCAGATGGATTCTGCTGCCAGCCGAAAATTGCCGTACTCCACCAGCGCGCGGAAGGCATAAAGATCGTTGAGATCAAAATTCACGGGCATAGCGGCCGACTCTCCTTGCTGAACGCAAAACATCGATGATAACCGCTTATAGCGCCACGGCAACCGGCCTGGCAATTGAGCCACCCAAGCCCTTATCGCCCCAGCAGCACCATTCCCCAAATAATGATAGTCATCACCACCGCCACCAGCTGCGCAGCGCCGCCCAGATCTTTAGCGCGTTTGGATAACGGATGTAATTCCAGCGAAATGCGATCGACCACGGTTTCAATCGCCGTATTAAGCAGCTCAACCACCAATAGCAGAAAACTGCAGGCGATTAATAACAGCCGTTCTATATTTGTAATATCTAAACCAAATGTAACAACAAGTAAAATGGCGTTAATAACCAATAATTGGCGAAACGCATCCTCGGTAAGCACGGCGTCAATAAATCCGGCCCAGGAATTCCTTATGCTGTAGGTTAATCGGCTTATTCCTTTTTTCTTTTCCACAGGCATGCAATCAGCTCTCGTCAATACTGCCACAATCACTCGCGAATAAATCACGCGGCGTGAATTTATCTCGAGTTTATTAATTAAAGGCCTTAACCGTTCTCTTCCCGGAGGCGATGCATGCACTCACGCGCCGTCACCCTGCCCCTGAAACGGCACCGCCCGAAAATGCCCCGGCGCGGTTATTATTCTGAGAACGTGAAAAGGCGATGCGTTATCAGCCGGTTAAAGCGTTTTCTCGTATAAGCGGTAGCGCTTATAGGGAACCGCGCCGATGCGTTCTAAAATCGTCCGCATGCCGGTATTGGTTTCCAGGATCCACGACATTTCCAGCGCGTCGATATTGCGCTTGGCGAAAGGCTCGCGCAGCGCCTCAATCAGCAGCAGCGCAATAATCGGCCCGATGCGGCTGAATTGATATTCCTGGCGCACGCCCATCAACGGCACGCGCGCGGTGCGCACGCCGCTGACTTTCAGCCGCCACAAGAGCTTCGCCCAGCCAAGCGGCAATAACCGCCCCTGCAGATCGGCAATCGCTTCGTTGATGTTCGGCAGACCAACGATAAAGGCGCAGGGGGCGCCATCCACCTCGGCGATATGGATCATATCGTCGGGTACCAGAAACTTCAGCTGATCCCCCATGGTGGCGAACTCGTGCTCGGTGAACGGGACAAACCCCCAGTTATGCTGCCATCCGGAGTTGAACACCTCGCGCAGCACCTGCATCTCCTCGCGAAAGCGCTTGCGGTTGAGGCGGCGAACGGTCACCTTTTTGCGCACCTGCTCCATCATCCGGGTTAACGACGGCGAAAAATGCAGGTCGGTTCTTTTCATCCAATAGGCAAGCAAATCAATCCCTTCGCTGTAGCCCTGCTGCGCTATTTGCGCCGCATAGTAGGGCTTCGCGTGCGTCATCAGGGCGGAAGGCGGCGTATCGAATCCTTCGACCAACAGGCCGCTTTCCTGATTGATATTGAGGCTGAACGGCCCGGTGATTTTGCGCGCGCCTTTCGACCTCAGCCACTCCTCCGCCACCGTGAATAAGGTGCTGAAAACAGCGGGATCGTCAACGGCGTCAATCATGCCGAAGTGGCCAGTATCCTCGCCATGCAGCTCCCGGTGCAGAGCATCGATTTGCGCCGTGATGCGCCCAACGACTTTGCCCTGTTTTTTGGCCACCCATGCCTGCCATTCAATATGGTCGGTGCCGGGATTCTTCTTTGACAGGTGCTCTTCGCGCTCTACATGCAGCGGCTCAATCCAGTTCGGATCATCGCGAAACAGTTGCGAGGGGAAAGCAATAAATTCTTTAAGTTCGCGTTTACTCAGAACTTTCTCAACACGGATCATAAATAGCCTTACGTTTTAATAAAATAATTAAATAAGCGCGCGACAACGCCTTTAGCATTTTTTATGCTGTTCTCATTTATTGGATTGTGTATTGCCTCCGGTTCAATGATAAGAAAAACCGAATATTACCCCCTGTGAATCAGCGCATTATTGCGCCCGACATTCACCCTGTGATGTCCGTAATTGATAAAAAAAGGAAACAGAAAGCGGCGCAGCCAGGCTACGCTAATGGTGCTCTTTTATTATTTCGTGCTGTTACGGCAAAAGAAACTCGCCGCTTTTAGTGTACCGACTTTAATCAGGAGGTGTGCCGCCATCTTTACCACTTAATGCTCTTTTTAAGATTAGCCTTAAATGAATCGTTCACTTTTGGATTTCTTGCGGCATACTGTTTAGGAAGTGTTTAAGTTCCAAGATAGCCATGCATGAGGTCATAACCTATGAGCCGACAGTTATTTCCTGCCCGAAAGAGACAGGCTAAAGAACGGCGCAGCCCGGATATTACAATAGTCTCACGTATATCGCCAGGGTGCCGCTCAAGGCTGATAACACGGGCTACTCACGCTCTGCCCGGTTAATAACCGGCGTGCCCTCAAGCACGGCAATATACGCTGTTCGCGGAATGAAGATGGTTGAATAACAAACTTATTCAAAACCTATTCATAGTAAAACATCAATTACCTCGCCAAGAGCGATTTCTCTCTTTTGGTGATTTTTAATCTATGGCTAAGTTTGTCTATGTCTGAAACAAGTTCCGTTCATTCTCTTCCCATGCGCTATGCGGACTTCCCCACTTTAGTGGACGCGTTGGATTACGCGGCGCTGGGCAATACGGGAATGAATTTTTACGACCGTCGCAATCAACTCGTGACCGTTCTCGAATATCGCACGCTACAGCAAAAAGCGATCTCGGGCGCGCGGCGTTTATTGTCCCTGAAACTCAAGAAAGGCGATCGCGTGGCGCTTATCGCCGAAACCAGCGCGGGATTCGTGGAAGCCTTTTTCGCTTGCCAGTACGCCGGCCTGGTGGCGGTGCCGCTGGCGATCCCGATGGGCGTGGGCCAGCGCGACTCCTACACCGCCAAGCTGAAGGGGCTGATCGCCAGCTGCAACCCCGCGGCGATCGTCAGCAGCGAAGAGTGGACGCCGCTGATCGCGTCAGCCACGGAAAACACCTCGGCGCTGCACATCCTCAGCGACGCGGATTTTAACGCCTTGCCGGAGCCGGAAATCGCCTTGCCCGCACCTTCGCCCGACGATATCGCCTATCTCCAATACACCTCGGGCAGCACCCGCTTTCCGCGCGGCGTGATCATTACCCAGCGGGCGGCGATGGCGAACCTGAACGCGATCAGTCGCGACGGGATCAAGCTGCGCGCGGGCGACCGCTGCGTTTCGTGGCTGCCCTTCTATCACGATATGGGCCTGGTCGGTTTCCTGCTGACGCCGGTGGCGACCCAGCTGTCCGTCGATTACCTGCGCACGCAAGATTTCGCCATGCGCCCGATGCAGTGGCTGAAACTGATCGCCAAAAATCGCGGCACGGTGTCCGTCGCCCCGCCGTTCGGCTACGATCTGTGCCTGCGCCGCAGCAACGCCAAAGAGCTGGCCGATCTGGATCTTTCCAGCTGGCGGGTCGCGGGCGTGGGCGCCGAGCCGATCCCGGCCGAGCTGCTCGGCCAGTTCGGCGAACACTTCAGCAGCATCAACTTCGACAGCAAAGCCTTCATGCCGTGCTACGGCCTGGCCGAGAACACCCTGGCGGTGAGCTTTTCCGATCCCTGCTCCGGCCCGCAAACCAACGCGGTCGACCGCGATATTTTGGAGTACGAGGGTAAAGCGGTCGCGCCCGGCAAGAAAACCCGCGCCGTCACGACCTTCGTCAACTGCGGCCGAGCGCTGCCCGGCCACCGCATCGAGATCCGCAGCGAAACCGGGCAACCGCTGCCGGAACGCCAGGTCGGCCATATCACGATCTCCGGCCCCAGCCTGATGAACGGCTATTTCTGCGACGACGAGTCCCAGCAGCAAATTCAGGTGACCGGCTGGATGGATACCGGCGATCTGGGCTACCTGCTGGACGGCTATCTGTACGTCACCGGCCGCAAGAAGGATTTGATCATCATTCGCGGCCGCAATATCTGGCCGCAGGATATCGAGTACGTCGCGGAATCCGAACCGGAAATCCGTTCCGGCGATGCGATCGCCTTCGTAACCGAAGAGCACGACGAAGCGGCCAGGATCATTTTGCAAATCCAGTGCCGAGTCAGCTCGGAAGAACGCCGGGAGCAAATCGTGCATTCGCTGAGCGCCCGCATTCAAAGCGAGTTCGGCATTGCGGTGGACATCGAGCTGCTGCCGCCGCACAGCATTCCCCGCACGTCGTCGGGCAAACCCGCGCGTGCGGAGGCCAAAAAACGCTGGCTGAGCGCCTCGCTCTACCCGCACATGCCGCAGCTGGCCGGTTTCGCGCAATGAGCGGCACGGTGGCAGTGACGGGCGCGACCGGCTTTATCGGCCGGCACATCGTCCAGGAACTGCTGGCGCAAGGGTTTAACGTGCGCGCCCTGACGCGGCGCGCGGGAAAAGCCGCCGCCGACAACCTGCAGTGGATCCCCGGCGCGCTGGAGGATCGGCCCTCGCTCACCGAGCTGGTGCGCGGCGCGGAGTGCGTCGTGCACTGTGCGGGCCAGGTGCGCGGGCATGCGGAAGCGGTGTTCACCCGCTGCAACGTGACCGGCAGCCTGAACCTGATGCAGGCGGCCAAACAGAACGGCCGCTGCCGTCGCTTCTTGTTCATGTCGTCGCTGGCGGCCCGCCATCCGGCGCTGTCCTGGTACGCCCATTCAAAACAGGCCGCCGAGCAGCAACTCATCGCCGCCACCGGCGAGATCGCGCTGGGGATTTTCCGCCCAACGGCGGTTTACGGGCCCGGCGATAAAGAGCTGAAACCGCTGTTCAACGGCCTGCTGCGCGGCGTGCTGCCCCGGCTGGGCGCGCCTGACGCCAGGCTCTCTTTTCTGCACGTGAGCGATTTGGCCAAGGCGGTCAGCCAATGGGTGCAGGCCGAACCCGCGCAGCCGAATATTTACGAACTGTGCGACGGCGTGGCCGAAGGCTATAACTGGCTGCGCCTGCGGGACATCGGCGCCGCCGTGCGGCACGGGCCGGTGCGCCTGGTGGGCATTCCGCTGCCGCTGCTGAAAGCCCTGGCGGATATCAGCGTGGTGTGGAACCGCCTGGTCAAACAGGAGCCGATGCTGACGCGCAGCAAAATACGCGAATTAACCCATCACGACTGGTCCGCCAGTAATCACGCGCTGTCGCAACAGATTAATTGGTTTCCACAGGTAAGTTTGGAGCGCGCGCTGCGCGAAGGGCTGTTTTAATTATTCCAAATAGAGGTGTGTCAACGTTCTTATGCTAAATCGCGATGCTGTAATGGATTATATCCTGACGTGTTTGCAAGGTATCGTCGAAGGCGGAGTGGAAATAAAACCTGATAGCGATCTCGTCAATGATCTTGGCCTGGAATCCATCAGAGTCTTGGATCTGCTGATGATGCTGGAAGATGAATTAGATATCTCCATTCCTATCAATATATTGCTTGATGTCAGAACGCCTGAGCAACTGCTTGACGCGCTGCGCCCTTATCTGGAGAAAAACCATGGGACTGTATGATAAGTTTGCGCGCCTCGCCAATGACCGTGAACAATTTCAAACGTCCGGTCTGAATCCGTTCGGCACCTGCATCGACGAAGTCTATTCCGCCACCCAGGGCCGCATCGGCGATCAAAAGATTGTCCTCGCCGGCACCAATAATTACCTTGGCCTGACGTTCGATGCGCAGGCGATCGCCGCCGGCCAGGCGGCCCTAGCCGCGCTCGGCACCGGCACCACCGGCTCGCGCATGGCGAACGGCAGCTACGGATCGCACCTGACGCTGGAACGGGAGCTGGCGGAATTCTTCGATCGCCCGAGCGCCATCGTGTTCTCCACCGGCTACACCGCCAACCTGGGCGTCATCAGCACGCTGGCGGGGCCAGGCTCCGTGGTGTTGATCGACGCGGACAGCCACGCGAGCATTTACGACGCCTGCGCCCTCGGCGGCGCGGAGATTATTCGCTTCCGCCACAACGACGCCGCCGATCTGGAGCGCCGCATGGTGCGCCTGGGCGAGCGTGCGCGCGAGGCGATCATTATCGTGGAAGGCATCTACAGCATGCTGGGCGACGTCGCCCCGCTGGTGGAAATCGTCGACATCAAGCGGCGGCTCGGCGGGTATCTGCTGGTCGACGAAGCGCACTCCTTCGGCGTGATGGGCGAGCACGGCCGCGGCCTGGCCGAAGCGCTGGGCGTCGAGCAAGACGTGGATATCATCCTGGGCACCTTCAGCAAAAGCCTGGCTTCGATCGGCGGTTTCGCCGTCGGCGGCAAGGGGATGGACGTGCTGCGCTACAGCAGCCGGCCGTATATCTTTACCGCGTCGCCGTCGCCGTCGAGCATCGCGTCGGTGCGCACGGCGCTGCAAAAAATCGCGCGCCATCCCGAACTGCGGGAAAAGCTGTGGAGCAACGCGCACCGCCTGTACCACGGCCTCGCCGAACTGGGGTATACCCTGGGGCCGCGCATCAGCCCGGTGGTGCCGGTGATGATCGGTTCGAAGGAAGAAGGGCTGCGTTTCTGGCGCGAGCTGATCGCCCACGGCGTGTATGTAAACCTGGTGCTGCCACCGGCCGCGCCGGCGGGCGTTACCCTGCTGCGCTGCAGCGTCAATGCCGCGCACAGCGATGAAGAGATCGACACCATCGTGCGCGCCTTTGCGGCGCTGAAAAAATAAAGCCTTCCCTCTCTCGGCCGCGGCGGCGGTGCCGAAAATGGCATCGCCGCCCTGCCGAACCGATGCGCGCCTCAGTGCGCAGCCGTTGATACTTCATCAGCGGAATAGCGATAACCCTGCGCCGCCATAAATTCCGCGATGGCTTTTTCCGCCGCCGAAAGCACCTCCTCGATCGGCCGATCGGCATCGAGATCCACGATGTCGGCGCCTTCGAACGTCAATAACGGCGTGACGGCGATCTTCTTCTCCAGCGCCGCTTTGCGGTGATCGGGTTTGCGCGCGCAGGCCACCGCCAGACTGACATTCAGCTTGAGCACCAGATCCGGTTTTTGCCCCGCCATCCATTGGAACGCCGCCCGCTCGCGCGCCGCCAGCCAACGGACAAACCGGCTCCCTTCAACGTCGACGGGAAAAACCGTGCCGTCGTAAGCGCCGGGGATCTGCGCCTGCGGAAAACGGTCGGTCAACACGATGAACCCTTGCCGCCGATACGCCAGCATGCGGCGAAACCGCAGCAAGCGCCGCCCCACGAAAGCGATGATCACCGCCGACGGCAGCAGGCCAATGCGGGATTTTTTCGTTTTGACTTTTTTGGTATTGCTCTCGATAGCCTTGCCCACCGAGCGCCCGAGCAGCGGCAACTTCGCCGCCGCGCGGCCGACGTTGCCCGCCTGTTTGCCCAGATGCACCTGCACCGCCGGGCCATAATGTTTCATATACGCGATCAGATGTTCACAAACGGTGGACTTACCCGATCCGTCGCTGCCGATAACCGCAATCAGCGGCGGAAATTTTGCACTCATAATAAGACTCTCTTTCAATACACCAGAAACGGCGTGCCATATTTGAAGCGAACTACCGCTTATCATTGCCGTGGCGGCCGCGTGGAAAAAACTTGCCGTAACGCGACGCAAAAAAGCACAAAACATTAAGCGAAAATTGAAAATCCTGCTCTTTTTTCGCCGTGAGACCGGCCGGAAATTAACATAAAAAGCGAAACCGGCCCACGCACCAACAATTAGCACAAAATAACAAGAACGAACGCTATAAATATCAATTCAAATAACGAACAGGAATAGCAATCTCATTATTTTATCGCAGCAAAGCACAATAAATATCTTGAACCTAAGGCGTATTGGAATACAATAGTTTTTTTCGCATTGGATCAATTATTGTGAGTCAGCAGATAAGACCTTCATCTGATCGCTCGCCCGTGCGCGTAATAGCGATAACCGGCTGTGACGGCTCGGGAAAATCCACGTTAGCCGCCAGCCTGGTCAACGCCTTATCGGCACAAGAACCTGCCGAACTGCTTTATCTCGGCCAGTCATCCGGGCGTATCGGCGAATGGATCAGTTCGCTGCCGATTATTGGCGCCACCTTCGGGCGTTATTTATTGAAGAAGTCGGAGCGCGTGCATGAGCGCCCTTCCACGCCGCCGGATAATGCCACGGCGCTGGTGATTTTTTTACTCTCCTATTGGCGCGTTTATAAATTCCGTCGCATGCTGAAGAAAAGCCGCAGCGGCGCATTGCTGATCACCGATCGTTATCCGCAGGCCGAAGTGGCGGGGTTTCGTTTCGATGGCCCGCAGCTGGCGAAAACCGCCGGCGGCAATCGCTGGATCCGCTGGCTGAGAAAGCGCGAACAAAACCTCTACCAATGGATGGCGTCTTATCAGCCCTTATTATTAATTCGGCTGGATATTGACGAGCAAACGGCCTATTCACGCAAACCCGATCACTCGCTGGCGGCGTTGCGTGAAAAGATCGCCGTCATCCCGCACCTGACGTTTAACGGCGCTAACATACTGGATTTAGACGGCCGAGAACCGGCCAGCCATATTTTCGACGAATCGCTGCGCGCCGTTAAAATATCGCTGAGGGCCGCCAATGCCTAGCCGACAAATAACCTTTTCGTACCGAAACAGATGAAAAAAAATAAACTCACTGCCGAACAGCACTCCTCTTCCACCTGCATTAGCGGGCTGATTGCCGTGGTGGGCAGCGACGGCACGGGCAAGTCCACTCTGACCGCCGATCTGGTGAAAAACCTGCAGCAGCATCGCCCCACGCAGCGGCGCTATTTAGGGCTGATCTCCGGCGAAGACGGCGACAAAATCAAGAAGTTGCCGTTCATCGGCGTGTGGCTGGAACGGCGCCTGGCGGCCAAATCCGATAAAACCCAACGCATGAGCAACAGGCCGCCGGCGCTGTGGGCGGCGCTGATCATGTACGGCTTTTCGCTGTGGCGCGCCTCCAACCTGCGCAAGGTGCGGCGGCTGGCGCAGAGCGGCGTGCTGGTGATCAGCGATCGCTACCCGCAGGCGGAAATTTCTGGTTTTTACTACGACGGGCCCGGTATCGGCGTGGAGCGCGCAAAAGGCTGGCTATTGAGCCGCCTGGCGGCGCGCGAACGCCGTTTATATCAACGCATGGCCGTCTATCGGCCGGCGCTGATCATTCGCCTCGATATCGACGTCGATACGGCGTTTTCCCGCAAGCCCGATCACAGCTATGAAGAACTGAAAGACAAGATTTCCGCCATGGTGCGCCTGCAATACAACGGCGCGCGCCTCATCGAGCTGGACGCCAGAGCCCCTTACGACGAGGTACTGAGCAACGCGCTCAACGCCATTTCGGCCGTGGTGAACCCCGCGAAGCGCCCACAGAGCGACATCGGGCAACCCGGCGAAAACGCCGGCGAAGAAACTCAGGTTTATTAAACGCATACAGGGCAAGCGCATGACAGCGGAACACAAGATGCAGCAAAACAACGATAACGGCTGGTTTGGGTTATGAAACGGTGGTTTTCCGATGGCGCGTTTCGCTCCATTTTACGTAATGCCGCCTACTTAGGCTCCGGCAGCGTGGCCAGCGCACTGCTTGGCCTGCTGGCGCTCTCCTGCGCCGGTAAAGGCATGTCGCCTGAAATGTTCGGCGTGCTGGTGGTGATCCAGGCCTATACCAAAGCGGTCAGCGATTTCATCAAATTCCAGACCTGGCAGTTTGTGGTGCAATTCGGTACCCCGGCGTTGGAGCATCAAAACACCGGGCGCTTCCGCGACGTCGTCGCCTTCTCCTTCGGGCTGGATATCGCCAGCGGCGTCATCGCCGTACTGGGCGGCATGATCATGCTGCCGTTCTTGTCCCACGCCCTGGGGCTGGACAGCGAAAGTTTCTGGCTCGCCATGCTGTACTGCACCCTGATCCCGTCGATGACCTCGTCCACGCCGACCGGCGTGCTGCGCGCCTTCAACCGCTTCGATCTCATCGCCATCCAGCAGGCGATCAAGCCGTTCCTGCAGGCGGTGGGCAGCGTCATCTCCTATTATTTCGATCTGGGATTCCCCGGCTTTATCGTCACCTGGTACGCCTCTAACCTGATCGGCGGCACGCTGTTTTGGTGGTTCACCGCGCGCGAACTGCGCCGCCGCGATATCCACGGCGCGCTGAGGCCACGGCTGTTCAACGTCGCGCGCCGTATCGAGGGCGCCTGGAACTTCGTCTGGACCACCAACATCGCCCATACCATCTGGGCCGCGCGCAACTCCTGCACCACCGTGCTGGTGGGCGTGGTGCTCGGGCCGGCCGCCGCCGGGCTGTTCAAGATCGCCATGACCTTCTTCGATGCGACGGGCACCCCGGCCAAGCTGCTGGAGAAAAGCTTCTATCCGGAGATCATGCGCCTGGATCCGCGCACCAAGACCCCGTGGCTGCTGGGCCTGCGCTCCTCGCTGCTGGCCGGCGGCATCGGTCTCGCCGTCGCGGTGTTGATGCTGCTGGTGGGTAAACCGCTCATTTCCGCGGTGTTCGGGCAGCAATACCTGGAAGCCTATGACCTGATTCAAATCATGCTGGGCGCGATCATCGTCTCCATGATGGGCTTCCCGCAGGAATCCTTACTGTTTATGGCAGGCAAGCAGCGCGCTTTCCTGATCGCGCAGGCGACGGCCTCGGCGGCCTACATTGCGCTGCTGGTGTCGATGGCGTATGCCTTCGGCGTGCAGGGTGCCGCCTTCGCTTATTTACTGGGGCAATGTTTAGACGTTCTGTTATCCCTGATACCGACGATCGGCGCCTACCGCAATCGCTTTATGTTGGGGCTGAATGCGCCCAAAGAGAGTAATCAATGACCGCTAACGATAATTGGAAGAAGTTCTCCGCCGAAACCACCCAGGCGCTGTTTGTCGCGGTGGAAGAAGACGACCTGGTTGAGGCGAATATCAGCCTGCCGCAGCAGATCGATCTGGAATGCTCCCCCGAGAGCATCCGGGACAACTACGCGCTGTGCCTGCAGTTTTGGGAAGACGGCTTTTCCCGCCGCGAGCTGCTGCAACTGGTGAACGGTTTCCTGCAAGATCCGCAGTTGGCGGCGCCCACCCGCATGCGCTACAAATATATCCGCGCCCGCTACAAGCACCTGCGCTTCGCCCAGCAGCTGTACGGCGCGCCCCACCGCGCCAACCGCCTGTTCCACACCACCACTGTGGTGCTCGGCCATTTTCAGGACGCGTTTCGCAACGGCAACCAGAAGAACCTGACGCTGTACGGCAACCTGCTGCGGCTGCTGCTCAGCAAGCCGGTATGGTCATACGTGCGCTATGCGCTGCGCCACACCCGGCTGGAAAGCTCACAGGGCTTTATCACCTACCGCCAGGAGCAAATGCGCCAGCTGCAGACGCTGATCGCCGGCCCGGCGCTGACCGGGCACCAGTTCCACAACGTGCGCAAAATCGTCAGCCGCCAGGTGTCGTTTTACGACACGCTGAGATCGATCGACCCCGACAATCGCGAAGCCCGGCAGATCTCGCGCTTCCTGGCGGCGATTAACGGCCTGATGGGCGACCGACACGACGTGATGGTGGCGGACAAGCTGGCCGGCGGCGATATCTACGATCGGCCGGCGATCCTGGATATCGACATTCGCCAGCGCCTGGAGCTGCTGCTGGCGCGCTTTCCGCTGTCGTTTTCCCCGCCGGCCGTCGCGGCGGGCAGATAAGCGCGTTGCAAGGAGCCATGATGACGTTGCGTCGCTTGCTGATCTTCACGCTGCTGCTGTCGCCGCTGGCGGCATCCGCGCATAACTTCGTGCAGGGCCGGCCGGTGGCGCCGATCGCCATCGCCGATCGCGGCGAACTGCTGCTGCGCAACGGCGATTTCAGCTACCGGCCGTGGAACAGCGCAAAACTGGCGGGCAAAGTGCGGGTGATCCAATACATCGCCGGGCGCACCTCCGCCAAGAAGAAGAACTCGCTGCTGATCAACGCCGTCAAGGACGCGAACCTGCCGGGCGATCGCTTCCAGCCCACCACCATCGTCAACACCGACGACGCGATACCGGGCTCCGGCTTTTTCGTGCGCGGCAAGATCGAGAAAAACAAGCGGAATTACCCCTGGGCGCAGTTCATCGTCGACAGCGACGGGCTGGGGCGCATGGCCTGGTGGCTGCCGGAGGAGAGCTCCACCATCGTGGTGCTGGACAAGGCCGGGCGCGTGCAGTGGGCGAAGGACGGCGCACTCACCCCGCAGGAAGTTGATCAGGTGATTGCCCTGCTGCGCGCGCTGATCGCGCGGGAGACGCCATGAAGCGCACGCCGCCGGGAGCCGATGACGCATGTCTTTGATTGAACGCTACATCACGGTTGAGATCCGCCGCCTGGTGATGATGATCGCCGGGTTTCTGATCTTTATGTTCGCCAGCTACTCCGCCCAGCGCTACCTGACCGACGCCGCCAACGGCACGCTGGCGCTGCGGGTAGTGGCCGAGGTGGTTTTCTATAAATCGCTGATCGCGCTGGAGATGATATTGCCCGTCGCGCTGTATGTCTCGGTGGCGGTGGCGCTCAGCCAGCTGTACAGCGATGCGGAGATCACCGCCATGCTGGCCGCCGGCGCCAGCCCGCTGCGGCTGTATAAGGCGGTGCTGATACTGGCCGTGCCGCTGGCGATAGCGGTCACGCTGCTGTCGCTGTATGGCAGGCCCTGGGCGTACGCCAATATTTATCAGCTGCAGCAAGAGTCGCAGTCGGTGCTGGACGTGAGCCACCTGCAGGCCGACAAATTCAACGTTAGCGGCAACGGCCGCATGATCCTCGCCAATCACGTCGACAAAACGGCCAACCACCTGACGGACGCCCTGATTTATGTGCGCGGCGGCCATCATACCAACCTGTACCGCGCGCAGTCGGTGGAGGTGCTCGACGCCTCCCCCGCCAGTCCCGCCGTGCGGCTGAAAACCGGCACCGCCTATGTGCTGGATCGCCAGGGCACCGACGACAACGGGCAGAACTACGACAACTTCGACATCGCGCTCAAGCCGTTCGTGCCCAGCGCCGAGAGCCGACACAAATCGGCCTCGCCGGCGGAGCTGGCGCGCTCCGCCGATCCGGGCGACGCCGCCGAACTGCAATGGCGCGAAAGCCGCGGGCTGACCACCGTGCTGATGGTGCTGCTGGCGATCCCCTTTAGCCGCATCAAGCCGCGACAAGGGCGCTACGCCGCGCTACTGCCCCTGACGGTGCTGTTTACCGCGATTTTCTATGGCGGCAACATTTGCCGCACGCTGGTGGCCAACGGCTCTGTGCCGACGATCCCCGGCGTTTGGCTGGTGCCGCTGGCGATGGCTGCCGGCATCGCCCTGCTGCTGGCGCGCGACTTATCCCTGCTGCGGAAACCCTCCCGATGACTATTTTTAGCCGTTACCTGATCCGCAACGTGTTCATCGGCTTCGCCGCCGCGGCCGGGCTGCTCATTCCGCTGTTCACCACCTTTACGCTGATCAACGAGCTGGAGGACGTGACCCCGGGCGGCTACCGCTGGCAGCAGGCGCTGCTGGTGACCGTGCTGACCCTGCCGCGCAGCCTGGTCGATCTGGGGCCGTTTATCGCGCTGCTCGGCGGCATCGTCGGGCTGGGGCAGCTATCTAAAACCCTGGAACTGACCGCGATCCGCTCCGCCGGGATGTCGATATTCCGCATTGCGCTGGTGATGCTCGCCGCCGGGCTGCTGATGAACCTGTCGCTCGGCGCCCTCGATGAATGGGCGGCCTCGCCGCTGCAGCAACGCGCGCTGCAGATGAAGAACAACGCCCTGGCGCAGTCGAACGATAACGACGTCACCGTGAACCCGCTGTGGGCGCGGCGCGGCAACGAGTTTGTGACGGTCAAAACCGTCGACGAGAACGACCAGCCCCACGGCATTGAGATCTTCCGCTATCAGGCCAACCGCGCGCTGGAATCTTACCTTTACGCCGACAGCGCCAGCGCCGCCGCCGACGGCAACTGGCTGCTGCACAACGTGATGCAGAAAAGCTGGCAAGGCAGAAAAGAGACGATTGAGCGGCATAGCAGCCTGCCGTGGCGATCGCTGTTCGCGGTGCCGAGCCTGAAAGAGCTGACCCTGCCGGCCGGCAGCTTCTCGCTGCAACAGCTGGAGCGCTATATCGATTACCTGCAGGGCTCGGGGCAGCCCAGCACCGAATACCGCCTGGCGCTGTGGAAAAAACTCGGCCAGCCCCTGCTGGTGCTGGCGATGATTTTGCTGGCCATCCCGTTTACCTTCACCGCTCCACGCGCCCCCGGCATGGGCAGCCGGTTAGCGCTTGGCGTCATCATCGGGTTGCTGACCTACATCGCTTACCAGATCGTTCTCAATCTGGGGTTGCTGTTCGCCCTCAACGCGCCCTTCACCGCCCTCGCCCCGCCGCTTTTACTTCTGGCGCTGGCGTTAGTGCTGGTTTATCGGTTTGATCGGCGGGGTTAAAAACCCGCAGCAGCCTTTGGAAAACAAGAACTTTCCGGTTAACCTTTGGCCGGCTTTACAAATTGGCCTGAGCCGTTATCATCCCTTATCTGGTGTCCTATGCGCCGTTAGCTATCGCTGACTGCCGTTCGATAACATGCCCCTCAGGGCTCCATCGAGTGCAAGGAGTGCGAGCGCCCGCCTGAACAGGCCAAGACGCAGCAAGCAAAGGAAGAGACACACTATGTTTTCCCGTTTGAAACTGCTGTATATCGCCGATGATATTATTTCACCTGATGAATTCCCCCGTATAGTCAGCCCTTCCAGCGCCTGTCACGGCCTTTCATACATGCCGGACAATGACATTCTGTCGCTTTTTTCTGGTTTTCGCGGTGGCGAACGGATCCGCCGTGAAGTCGGCGTTACGCAAAACGGAATAAGCTCTAACCTGCGCGCAAGAGTGCAGAGCGACCTGATGAGCGGCGTTGTCGTAGCGGTTGAAACCCGGCCCGGCGTGTTGGCGACGATGGGGCCATTTTACGCCGACATCGACGGCTACCTGATACCGCAGGGGAGACAAGAGCCCAACTACCCGGTGGACAAGATAGTGAAGCGGTACGAAGAGGCCGTGAAGTCTTATGGCGGCCGCCGGGCGCGCCCGTCCGTCTTCCCCGCACAAGTCACGCGGGCCAAACCGGCCCTTGGCCCGGATATCCCGGCGCAAGGTGGAAGAGCCTCACAGTCGGTCGTGTCTGGCCCCTTGACCAAAGCGCAACGCTGGCAGGAGCGAAAATACCTCATTGGCCGCGGGCAACGGAGTATCTACCCGGACGCCCGAATCGCCTCGGAACGCCTGGCGGCAAACAATGTCGCCGTCGAGAAGGCAAAGCTGGCGGAGAATATCTACAAGACCACGAATCCGCTAAAGGATACACTCGGCGTTCCCGAGGGCTGGAAAGATATCAGTAACGATAATGCGGCCCTGAGTAAAATTGGGCTAAACAGAAATATGCTCTTCGACAGAGATGAATCGCCGGATTTTTTGGCAAGGGTATATCAACCTGACAACAGTATTTTTGGTAAAGAGATGAATCCGACAGTCGTGTTCAGAGGATCAAGAGCGCCAGAATTCCCGGAGGGAATCGGCAGCGCCGCCAAAAAGGCCCTTAGGGGCGATTTGTCAGGAATTAAAAATGTGAATGACTGGATAAATAATGGTGCTCAGGGGATGGGGACGAGCTCAGACTATTATAAACAGGCGGTTAAAATAGGATTACAAGTAAAGAACTCCTCCGGTGTCGATATTTCTGGTCATTCATTGGGCGGGGGAATGGCCTCAGCTGCATCAATGACCAGTGGAAAACCCGCCTGGACGTTTAATGCAGCCGGGCTGCATCATGGAACTGTAGGGAAATACGGAGCTGAAATGATTGGTTCAGCCAAGAACATACAGGCCTATCGAGTTGAAGGAGAACTATTAACCACGTTACAGGAGGTTAATAACGAAAGTGACTATGAGCTTATAAAAAATGCCCTACCCGATTCTTTACAAAAACCCTGGGGCGTAGCATTGCCTTTCACCTTGAAAGAGTGGTCATCACTGGCGGTGCCTGATGCCGCTGGCATACCGCACACTCTTACCGGAGGGACAGGAACCCTGCTCGATAAACACGGTATAGACCAGACAATAAAGTTGATTGAAGATCAGAAAGACGAGGATGTCGCCACTATCAGGGGGAGAATATGAGCAAGTGGATAATGGCAATGGCGTTACTGTTTACTGTTCTCATGATGCAAGGATGCAAAAAAAACATGGAATATGAACCACAGGATTTTTTTGAAGGCCGTCAATTGGAAGTCGCACAGCTGATTTATGATGGCGATGAAGTGAAACTGAATGAGAAGCTTCCTTCAATAAGCAAGGAAGAACTGAATCGACCAGTGAAAGCAGATATGACCCTGCTGTTTTGGTCGGTGTTGAACTCAATCTATGATAAAAACACGCCGGAAAGGCTGAAAATAATAACCGACCTGGTTAAAGCTGGCGCAGACCCGTTGCAGCCCAGACCAGAGGGAGGAAGCAGCCCGGCGGAATTCGTCATGAAAGCCGACAAGGGGATTTGGGTCAAAGCCATGCTCGACGGCGGTTTACCGCCAAACGCAAAAGATAAGGTATTCAATGAGCCCATTGTATTCCAAACAATCAAAGCCAAAAACCCTGAAACATTAAAGGTGATGCTGGATTATGGCGCGGATATAAACATCAGAGACTCCTTGCAACAAACCTTATTAATGGATGCTTTTTTTAGCTCAGCCTTTGAGCATATGACCTTACTGCTCAATCGGGGTGCGAATCCTAACCCGGTAAATATAAACAATCTTTCGCTGTTAACAGCAGTGAATCGGCAAATAAAAGACAGCCAAGATGGCTCAGAATACAATGTACAGTGTAAGAAAATACTCGAGCTCATGCTTTTGAAAGGAGCAAAGGAAACACAGTAATTTCATCAACGCAGATCTGACAGCTGCCGATTTTTTATACCTGGGCTGTCAGATTGCATCTGGTTTTCGATAAACACGCTATAGACCACACAATAAAACTGATTGAAGAGACGAGGATGTCACCATTCTCAGGGGAAAACATGAGCAAATCGATAATGACAATAGCGCTGCTGTTTACTGTCCTCATGGTGCAAGGATGCAACAAAAGCATGGAATATGAGCCACAGGATTTTTTTGAAGGCCTGCAGCTGGACATCGCACAGCTGATTTATGATGGCGATGAGGTGAAACTGAAAGAGAAGCTTCCTTCTATAAGCAAGGAAGAACTAAATCGACCGGTTAAGGCGGACATGACCCTGCTGTTTTGGTCGGTGCTAAACGCAATCTACGATAAAAATACGCCGAAAAGACTGAGGATTATTACTGACTTGGTTAAAGCAGGTGCAGACCCATTGCAACCCAGACCGGAAGGGGGAAGCAGTCCAGCTGAGTTTGTCCTGCAGGGCGATAAAGACGTCTGGATAAAAGCAATGTTGGATGGCGGGTTACCACCGAATTCTAGAGATAAAGTTCATAACGAGCCAATTATATTCGAAGCATTAGACGCGAAAAACCCTGAAACATTAAAGGTGATGCTGGATTATGGTGCGGATATAAACACAAGGGACTCATTGGGCAATACCTTGTTAATAAACTCACTGGATTCTCATTCATTTGATCATACAATTCTTTTGTTAGAGAGAGGCGCAGATAGTAAAATCAAAGGCAAGTTTGGTTGGACTATGGGCAATCAGCTTCAGCGCTTTATAGATAGAGGTGTAGGAGATGACGAAGATAAAGAGAAAATTAACAAGATAAAAGAGTTATTAATTAAAAAGGGTTGTGACTGGCCTCCACTACCTGTAGAGAATTGATACTCCCCTACCCTACGGCATGGATAGGTCGACGTCGAAGACATGAAATATGCCGCTCAGGGGCGCAATGGCAACCGCCCCTGCTCGCTCCGCGGGATTAACGTAGTTCCTTCGCTATCGCGCTAAACATCAGCGATGCCTCCAGTGGTTGGGCGCTGAAAGAAGGCTCCGCCTGCGGCCAGGTAGACCACTGGACGATCACCAGATTCTCCGCCTGATTGACCATGATCATCTGGCCGAAGATCCCCAGCGCCCACAGGGAATGCTTGAGGGATGCCTGCGGGGCGGGTTCCACGTTGGCCGCATTCACCGGCACTGCGTTGTTCCACCATTGGAAGCCGTAAATGCCGTCAGGATGGGCCGCCGACACCGAGCCAGCCGCCAGCGTCCAGTTGGACGACTGGGCTACCCAATCTTCCGGCAGGATCTGTTTGCCGTTCGGCAACGTCCCGTTATGCAGAATAAATTCGCCGAAGCGCCCCCAGTCTTCCAGCGTGGCGTTGAAGCCGTGCGCGCCTACGTCGTGCAGACCTTTGGCGTAGGCATGCCACACGCCGTCGCTCGCCATGCCGTACGGCTGCCAGATGCTTTGCTGCAGATAGGCCGCCAGCGGCATGCCGGTGGCGCGTTCCAATACGTCGCCCAGCAGCCACGCGCCGCCGGAGGAGTAAGACCAGTTCTGCCCGGCCGGATGCGCGCGGTGCAAACCGGCCACCAGCTTGCGCACGCAGGCGTAGGTGCCGGGCCTGGCTTCACACTCGGTCAGCTGCGCGAAGTCCGATTTCGGGTTGGTGTAATCCTCATTCCACGCCACGCCGGAGGTATGGGTGATCAGCTGCCTGAGGGTCACGCCGTCCCACGCGGTGCCTTTCAGATCGGGTTCGTATTGCGTGATGAGATCGTCGAGCGAGCGGATCTTGCCCTGTTTAATCGCCACGCCCACCAGCGTGGCGACCACGGATTTGCCCACCGAGCGCGACGTCCACAGGGTAGAGTCGGTATTACCCTGCCCCAGATATTTCCAGGCGATTTTGCCGTCTTTCAATACCAGCATACCGCTGACGTTCTGGCGCTGCAGGTAATCCTGCAGGCTGTAGGTTTTGCCATTCACCCGATAGCTGGCGTCGGTTAACGGTTTAGCGGCGGCCAGCAGCGGCACGGCGTTGCCGTGGTGAAACACATCCCCCGCATAGTTGCGGTAGTCGTTACGAAAACCGATCACCCGGTCGCTCTGGCTCCAGGTGAGCATCTTGTGCGTGTCAGGCAATTGCGCATCGAAAGGCGCGGGACAGACGCTGAGTTCGGTACCCGCACAGGCGGCCAGCGCGGCGGGCGCCAACAGGCCGCTGCAAAGACTGATGACAACGCCCGCCAGCAGGCTGCGGTTAAACACTTTGCTTTTCATATTTTTTCTCGCTTAGCTCAGGAAGGCGTTCAGCTTAAAAAAACGCGGCCTATAATAAAAAACGCCTGATGGGGGAAAATCCCCCGAAAAATCGACGGGAGAACCGCGTGCCGAGCCTGATTTACTCCTTTGCCCAACTGGAAGCCTTCACCGCCGTGGCCGAGCACGGCAGCCTGGCAAAAGCCGCGCTCAAGCTGGGCAAAGACCGCACGACGCTGCGCGATTTGATTGATTTTCTCGAGGATGGCTTGGGCTATGCGCTGTTCCTGCGCGAGGGGCGCAGCCTGCACCTGACGCCGGAAGGCGAACAGCTGCAGCGCCAGGCACACCTGTTGATGCGCCAGGTGAAAGCGTTTGAGGCGTTTGCCAAAGACGTGCCCAAGAGCGCGGCGCAGGAAATCTCGCTGGTCTACGATCCCTTTACGCCCCGCGCATTGCTGCAGGCGCTGATTGCAGCGATGGCCCAGCGAAACACGCGCCTGAGCCTGATTAACGCCTCACGCGACGAAGCGGAAAGGCTGCTGGCAAACGGCCAGGCCGATCTGGGCATCTGCCAGGCGCGCAACCGTAGCGTGGGCGACGCTATGGAGTGGCGCGCCCTAGGGGCGATAGAGATGGATTTTTACGCCGCCAAAGCGCTTTTCCCCGGCGCGGGACAGCCGCTTTCGCTGCTGGAGCTCTCGCTCACGCCGCAGGTAATCATGCACCCAGACTCTGACGAACCGGTGGCGCGCCGCCTGCAAATTTCAGGGCATACAATATTTACCAACGAACTGGAAATGCTGCGCGCCCTGCTTGAACAAGGCTGCGGCTGGGGATTCCTGCCGACGCATATGCATGCGGAACGGTGGAAAAACGTCAACACGCTGCGCACCCAAGTAGGCAGCCAGGGGATCAGCCAAACCATGGTGACCATATGGAAGCCGGGCAATGACCGACGGACGCTGATTGATGAGACGCTGGCGCTGTTGCCGGGGTTGTGGCGGGAGGTTGGGAGGTGAAAAGTCGCTACTAGATTAGCGGTGTTGTTACCGGTAGTCGATCGTGAAGCTCATCGTCCGCATTGCTTTTTTCGATCGTTCTTAAGCGGGGCTCGCTGTTTTTCCCCAGTGAACCCTTCACCGCCTTTGGCCCATCGCTAATGGTACTGGTTTATTGCTTTGATAGGCGGCATTCGAGGGGCGGTTTTGAGCGAAAAGCGGACGTTTACGCTTAGTTCTGTGCTGATAAAAATACCATTAAATAGTATAATTAATCAAAGTATCATGTGATATCTTTCGTAAAGATTAATTCTTAACTTTTAGGATTATTATGTCAGATTTAGAAAAATTCCTGCCAACTTTGAAACGCTTATCAAAATTAGACAAGCTCTCTGAGAATGAAATTCTAAATCAATTCAGGAGAAATCATAGCGTAGAACCAGTAATCTCAAAAAGTGAACTTTGTTATGCTTCTTTCACAGTTAAAATTGATGATTTAAACTTCTTGCTTACCGAAAGGCCAATATCGTACTTAAATAGACATTGGGGACGATGTTCGAATATTCAGTCGCATGCAAATTCACTTGGTATAGCATTACCCCTATATATTGGAGAAGGCACTCTTTCTTCTGCAATCCATGAAATTAAAAGAAGTGAAAATCCGCTTGATAATTCAAATAAATGGTTATTCGAAAATTTCTCATTAGAAATTGCAATTGCTTATTTCAACAAATATTTTATAAAGAGCGAATCACTAAAAAACTACAAGACAATTATTTTTGAAGCTATAGAAGCTTTTTATTTGGGGTATGATCATATATCTATAATGTCGCTCTTCCCTGTCTTTGAAGGTGGATTGAGGAACTTACTTGTAAAATTTTGTGATGGTGACAACACAAATACAAGTGCAGACAGATTTGAAAAGGAAATTAGAAAACTCATTATTACATGGGGAAAACGGCAGCTCTCAAATTTTGACTGGCATCCCGGCAAAGGTTATGACATTGAAACTGAGGTGGATTTTTTCACACATTTAAACCCTCAGTGTGATGTGATTAATTCAACCAGATCTTTTTTTAAAAATGTCATATATAAACCAACTGGAGGTGTTAATGAAGGTAGCTTCAATAGACATTTGACACTACATTTGCTGAATCAGGATTTCAATGAGCCATCTAATTTTGTTAGGATTTTCTTGGCGTTAACACATTTAACCTTTGCAGAAAGTCTGATGAACAATAATGTCCCTTTCTTCTGGGAAGGTGTAGATGACAATGACCGACGCATTGCTTCATTCATTTCTAGAAGTGGTGATGTTATTTTTGGAATGCGTAGAAAAGAAATTAGTAAGCTTGGGTTAAATTTATACTGATGCAAGCGTAATCTAAAATACAAATCAAGTATAGGTCGTACCCCTCTTTTTTCGGTTGCCCTAAAAGAAATTTATAACGTCCGCTTTTGGCACGGAGCGGACGAGTTTACCAGGTTGAAGGTCTGCTGTGAGCGAAGTGCAGGCTTCGGCGTCAGCAAAATTACGCTCAGTTGACAAAGCTATATGATATAATTTTATCATGCTGAATCGGCGGATAATTCGGTAGAGTAGTACTAAGTATGCGTTACGTTGCTATTAAGAATGAGACAGTAAATTGAAAACAAAACAGTCAAAAATCCCCAAATCAATTTATAGGCCCATGCATGACGACGAGTTTGACCTCTGGGGGGGCCTCTCTTCAAATGACTATGTTGAAGACCTGATGGCAAATCATCGGTACAGTCGTAAAAAAGCCCAGATAGAGGCGTCGAAATCATTTAAAGCAGCCTTGCCAGCGGGTATCAATACTCAAAATAACCATTTTAGAACTTATGAACATGACAGTCAGGCTGCGGGATATCTGTGGTTCAGCCTGGAAGATAACTCAGCCTTTTTGTTAGATATAATGCTTCTCCCAGAATTTCAGGGTAAGGGAATGGGTCGGGATTTTATCCGTGCATTCCTGAATGAGCTGACTCAACAGGGCGCATATGAGGTGGAACTCAGAGTGTCACCGGACAATCAAAGGGCTTTGAAATTATATAAAGAGTTTGGTTTTCGGATAACTGGTTTTGATATGAGTCTTTTGCTAGGATCCGACTGATCAGCAATCCGTTAATCATAATTTTCGGAGACAATCTCGGGTAATATCAACTATCGATAGGCAATCTACCACTATATATCTTCACATCATCAATGTCCGTTTCTGGCACGCAACGGACAGGCTACGTGGTCATTGGGTCTGCTATGAGCGAGAAGCGGACATGATATATGACCACAATTTTGATGGCTATGAATATGCTATTGGGTAGCACAACAAACTAGCAACACCATGCAGTTTGCAAAGTAAATAATTTGCAAACTGGTTATTTTTCATTTCAATAAACTGTACTGCACTCACTATCCGCTATAAAACTCTCACTATCTAGATGGTTATGGATGCTGTTAGCTAAAAGGTCAAGGTTCTGTTGGTGAGGTATATTTAAAAAATCGGATGGAACACTACTGACATTAAGTGATTGGATAAATGATAATAATTCCTCTGCACATGATTTAGTAATGCAACAGTGATTGTATTTAAATATAGTTTGCAGATTATTTATTTTCCTTGCCAAGGTTACCATGTGTGTCAGGGAATCCTTGTTAATATTGTATTCCTCTGATGCTGCGTGTTTTAACTGTGATGAAAGATGAAAGTAGCTCTCGTGGAATTCCATCATCTCTTGTATTAAGCGTGGCCATGATGCAATTCGTTCTATCTTTTCGAAACTTAAAGATATATTGTTATGCTCAGGGATTTTTATTGTGAATGACTGCTGTCCACTTGTTCTCCACCCCGGTTTTGTTAAGTCGAGAACATCCCTAACATAGCGTTGGATCCATACAAAATATGAGTCCGCATCGTCTGACGAAACATCAACTCTGAATAGCAAGAAAGGTGTGCTAAATCTTTCTGTGTAGAGTACCCCCCCCCCTTATCGAATGAAAATGATATATTATTTTTTTTATCTACTTTTAATGTTGAATTTGTACCTTTAACCTGTGCGTGAAATATTGCCCCTGTTGAGACAAATACGTCATGATCATTCTTATCCTTGTTGTTTTTTTCAAAAATTTCTATAAGAAGATCAATCCCATAATCACGCTCGGTTAACTCCCTAATCACCCAGTGATCTGGGAGAATATTTAGAACACGTTTAATCGACCGAGTATCTATTATGTGCTGTACTGTACGCATAGAAGCCTTTAGAAAAGATGATTGAATTTATGGTTGACTGTCGCGCGAATGAAAATAGTCGGACCTATTGCGAATGTTATACAATGATAGCGGGCCATCATAAACATCAGTACTGGGAAATAAATTGTTTATTAATTTTA
Source organism: Serratia sp. MF1(2023) (assembly GCF_030954545.1). Taxonomy (NCBI): domain Bacteria; kingdom Pseudomonadati; phylum Pseudomonadota; class Gammaproteobacteria; order Enterobacterales; family Yersiniaceae; genus Serratia; species Serratia sp. MF1(2023). Next base: position 108,054 of record NZ_JAVHUX010000006.1, read on the forward strand.
ATAAATGATAATAAATCCAAACGATACTCTTTGTCAAATTTCTAATGGGAAGGGACTTCCGCTTCTTGGTACGGAGCTATCCGAACGACTAAGGGCAGGTTCCACGCCAAGTTAAGAAACAACCTTAACTCTGCGCGATTGACCGTAATGAGTGGCGGGCACCACATTACTCCACTAGACCATGATAGGAACCGACAGAAACTACAGCATCAACAAATTTCTTCGCCGTTCCCCGATCCATTATTACGGTTTTCCCATCGACAGTAATATAAATGCTGTCTTCGGCATAGTATGAAGATCGACCGAGTTCCAGATCCATAGAAGTTTTACCTCCTTGATCCTTGATTGTTTCTTCAAAAAACATAGTAGTAGCCATAGGGTGTTCCTTTTGAGATTTCCAAAGTTGATATTTTAAGAAGTACTTTAACTTCCTAGCTTACGCTAAGAGGATACTAACACAGTAAATGGTAGCAACGTCAGCTTTTGGCACAAAGCAGCCATTGATACCTATTTTCGACCATAAAACACACCTTACCAACCTTTCCTCAAAAAAACACAGCCACATAAAATGATTTAATTCGCCACTAATAAATAAATGAAATTATTAACTTCGCTTTCATTTATTTTCTCTCCCCTACTCCTGCCCATCCCCCCCATTCCCCCCTAGCACCGCCCTCGCCCTTTCCCTACAATAAGGGATCTGTTGAGGCATAACGCAAGGAAAGACGGTGTCGAAAGCTAATCCCAATGCCACTATCGTGGATATCGCCCGCCGCGCCAGGGTGACCAATATCACCGTTTCCCGCGCCTTCAATAAGCCCGAGCTGGTCAAGCCGGAAACCCGCGAGCGCATTCACGCCATCGCCAAAGAGCTGAACTATGTGCCCAACGCGTTCGCGCAGGGGCTGAAAAGCAGCAGCAGCCAGATTATCGGCATCGTCACCAGCAGCATGTACAACCCGTTCTATTCCGGCCTGATCAAGACCGTGTCGCGCATTGCGCGTCAGCAGGGCTACCAGATCATGCTGTTCGACACCGACGGCAGCGAGGAGGCGGAAATGCGCGCCATTCAGGCGCTGTTCGGCTATAAGGCGCGGGGCATCCTGCTGTCGGCGGTGCGCGACGACAAGCGCTACCGCCCCGCCTATCTCGAGCTGGCCGAGGTGTACGGCGTGCCGCTGATCCTTATCGACCGCGATCTCTACGATCAGCAGCTGAGCGGCGTGTTCCTCGATAACCGCGAGATCGGCGTGCTGGCCGGGCGCTATCTGGCGGAGCAGCCGGAGCAGAAGCTGCTGATTATCGGCGGCCCGGCGGATTCGGAGATCACCTTAACGCGCACCGCCGGCATCGTCGCGGCGCTGCAGGGCAGCGGCCGTGAGATCCATATCATCAACGGCGACTATGATTTCACCTCGCAAGAGAGCGAGGTGCGCGCCTATCTGGCGCAGCCGGAGAACCGCCCGGATTACATCATCGGCCTGAACGGCATCATCACGCTGGGCGCCATCGCCATCTGCCACGAGATGGGGCTTTATGAGCAGGTGAAGTTCTTTTCGATAGACGAACCGCCGCGCGCCGGCGCGTACGGCCTGCACATTCCGGGGGTGTATCACGATACGCAGAAACTGGGGGAGATCGCCGCGGAGCTGCTGTTCAGCGCCATTAATAGCCCGCGCGGCGAGCTGCCGGTGCGCAGAGAGTTCTTCACCGGCTCGCTGTTGAATCGCTGACGGGCGCTATTGCCCGTAGTAGGCGTGTTTGCCGTGCTTGCGCAGGAAATGTTTGTCCAATAGCTCTGGCTGCATCGGGGCGATGGCCGGCGCCAGCTGGCGCGTCGCCATCGCCATGATCGCCACCTCTTCCAGCACCACCGCGTTGTGCACCGCATCCGCCGCGTCCTTGCCCCAGGCGAACGGGCCGTGGGAATAGACCAGCACTCCCGGCACCTGCTGCGGATCGCGCCCCGCCTGATTGAAGGTCTCGATAATCACCTTGCCGGTTTCCCCCTCGTAATCCCCGGCGATCTCCGCCTCGCTCATCGGCCGGGTACAGGGAATGTCGCCGTAAAAGTAGTCGGCGTGGGTGGTGCCCAGCGCCGGGATCGGTTGCCCGGCCTGCGCCCAGATGGTGGCGTTGCGGCTGTGGGTGTGCACCACGCCGCCGATATCGGCGAAGGCGCGGTACAGCGCCAGGTGGGTGGCGGTGTCGGATGAGGGCTTGCGGTGCCCTTCGCGCACCTTGCCCTCCAGATCCACCACCACCAGATCCTCCAGCGTCATCGCCTCGTAGGCGATGCCCGAAGGCTTGATCACCACCAGCCCGCTCTGGCGGTCGATCGCCGAGACGTTGCCCCAGGTAAAGGTCACCAGCCCGTATGCCGGCAGGCTGAGGTTGGCGGCCAGCACCTGCCGCTTGAGTTCGTTCAGCATGCGATGCCTCCATCATTCATTTGTTGTTCGATCCAGGCCTTGGCCTGGGCGATGCGTTGCTTGTCCTGCCCGTCTTCTCGCGCCCACATCTCCAGCAGATAGGGGCCGCGATAGCCGAGCGCGTTGAGCACGGAAAAGGCGTGGGCGAAATCCACGCAGCCCTCGCCGAACGGCACGTCGCGGAACTGCCCGGCGCTGCCCGGCCCCACCGCCACGGTGTCTTTGAGGTGCACGGCAGTGATGCTGCCGATGCCCAGCGCCAGCTCGGCGGCGACGTCGTTGCCCCAGGCGCTGAGGTTGCCGAGATCGGGATACACCGTGAACCACGGGCTGTTAACGTGGCGGGCGATGTCGCGCCATTTGCTGATGCTGTTGATGAACGGCGTGTCCATCACCTCCACCGACAGCATCACCTGCGCCCTGGCGGCCTGCGCCGCCGCCCACTGCATGCCCTCGATAAAGCGCTCGCGGCTGTGGCGATCGGCGGGTTCGTAATAGACGTCGTAGCCCGCCAACTGGATGTTGCGGATGCCGAGATCCGTCGCCAGTTCCAGCGCCTTGCTCATCAGCACCCGCGCCCGTTCGCGGGTGGCGGCGTCATGGCTGCCGAACGGATCGCGCCGGTGCGCCGACAGGCACAGGCTCGGCACCGTCACCTCGCTGTCGAGCCGCGCCTGGATAAACGCCAGCCGCTGGCGGCGATCCCAGTCCAGCCGCTGCTGGCGCGCCGGCTGTTCGTCGATCGACATCTCCACAAATTCAAAGCCCAGCTCAGCGGCGGTGGCCAGCCGCTGCGGCCAGCTCAGATCGGCGGGCAGCGCCTTTTCATACAGCCCCAGACAGGCGGCGTTAGTCGTTTGCATCAGTTACCTCACTCAAAGCCTGAGCGACCGCCAGATAGCGCGCCTGCTGGGCGCGCAGGCGCCGATGGGCGGCGGTCGCGGGATAATAACAGCGCAGCTTGGGCGGCGCGGCGGCGATCGCCTCGGCGAACCCGGCGTACTCCCCGGCGCCGACGGCGGCGCACAGGGCGGCGGCGCGGCAGCCGCTCTGGCGCGTTTCCACCACCTCAAGCGGCAGGTTGCCGGCGTCGGCGTACATCTGCATCCACACCTCGGACTGCGTCGGCCCGCCGGTCATGCGCACCCGCTCGATGCGTGGGTTCAGCTGCACCATGCGCTCCTGATGGATCAGGTGCGAGAACACGATGCCCTGGTAGATCGCCTGCACCACGTCTGCCATCTCGTGGTGGGCGCTCAGGCCAATCAGCCCGCCCGGCGTGTTGCCGCCGAGGTTGGAGCCGTACAGATAAGGCAGGAACAGCAGCCCGCTCGGCTGCTCGCGGCGCTCGGCCACCCAGGCGTTGAACTGGGCGTAGCGCTGCCGGTCGTCGGCGCAAAACTGGCGCAGGAACCAGGCCAGGTTGCCGGCCGAGGTCGGGCTGCCTTCATGCACAAAATAGCGGCCGTCGATGCAGTAGCGCCCCCAGGCGTAGGGATAGTCTGAGGGAATGATGCGCTCGGTCACGCAGGTGGCGATCGACCAGGTGCCCGCCACCGCGCTGAGCGTGCGGTCGTCCGCCACGCCGGAGCTGAGCGCCGCGCCCACCACGTCGAACAGGCCGCCGTACACCGCGGTGCCCGTGTGCAGGCCGCATTGCGCCGCCGCCGCGGCCGTCACCCGCCCGGCCAGCTGCGCCGAGCCTATCACCGGCGCGGTTTTCTCCTGCGCCTCTTCGATGCCGAAGGCCGCCATCAGCGCCGGATCGTAAGCGCCGCTGTGCTGGTTAAACAGGTTGCTGCCGGAGATGTTGGTCACTTCGGCCGCCGCCTCGCCGGTGAGGCGAAAGCGCAGGTAGTCGTGTGCCATCAGGATGCGATCGACGGCGGCGTACTGCGCCGGTTGCCGCTGCTTCAGCCAGCGTAGCAGCAGCGCCGGGTGGCTGGGCCACAGCGGCTGCAGGCTGCGCGGGTAGGTCTGCGCGCCCACGCCGGCGCGGCGCAGCTCAGCCACCGTGGCCGCCGCGCGGTTGTCCGAAGAGAGGATGCCGTTGCCGACCGGTTTGCCGTGGCGGTCGATGGCGTAAAGCCCTTTGCCGTGCGCCGAAAAGCTGACGCCGCGCACCTGCCCGGCATCCAGCCCCGCCGCGTGCAGCGTCTGGCGGATCGCCGCGCAAACGTCATCCCACAGCGCGTCCATATTGCGTTCGCTGAAGCCCGGCTGGGCGGCAATCGCCGCGCCGTCGCGCTCGGCGATCGCCAGCTCTTCGCCGCTTGCCCGGTACAGCCCGGCTTTGATCACCGTGCCGCCGACGTCTATGCCAAGAAAGACTGCCATCGCGCCTCCTATTTGCGCCGCACGGAGCTGAGATAGATGGCGGCCAGGATGATGCCGCCCTTCACCACGTTCTGAATATACGGCGACACGTTCATCAGATTGAGGCCGTTGTTGAGCACCCCGAGCATCATCGCCCCCACCAGCGTGCCGACGATGGCGCCGCGCCCGCCGGAGATCGCCGCTCCGCCCAGCACTACGGCGGCGATGGCGTCCAGCTCGAAGCCTTCGCCGGCGTTGGGCTGCCCGCTCATCAGGCGCGAGGTCAGCACCAGCCCGGCCAGCGCGGCGGTCAGGCCGCTGATCACGTACACCAGCATCTTGTAGCGCGGCACGCGGATGCCGCTCAGGCGCGCCGCCTCTTCGTTGCCGCCCATCGCGTAGACGTAGCGGCCGAACGGCAGCTGGTTGAGCATCAGCCAAGCCAGCACGTACACGCCGAGCATGATCAGGATCGGCACCTGGATGCCCAGCACCGTGCCACGGCCGAAGAACGCGAACACGTCGGGCAGGCCGGAGATCGGGTAGCCGCCGGTATAGAGCAGCGCCAGGCCGCGGGCGATGCCCATCGACGCCAGGGTGACGATGATCGGCGGCATGCGCAGGTAGGCGATGCAGGCGCCGTTGGCCAGGCCGAACAGCGCGCCGACCGCCAGCGCCGCCACCATCGCCAGCGGAATGGGCACCGCCGCCAGCATCAGCCCGGCGGCGACCGAACCGGCCAGCGCCATCACCGGCCCCACCGAGAGATCGATGCCGCCGGTCAGGATGGCGCAGGTCATGCCCACCGCGATGATGGCGTTGATCGACACCTGGCGCGCCACGTTGGTCAGGTTGTTGACGCTGAGGAAGCTGTCGTTCAGCAGGCTCATCAATACGAACAGGACAGCGAAGCCGATAAACGGCAAGACCGCCGGGTGATGCAGCAGTTTTTCCCAGCGCTTGCCGAGGCTGGGGCCGGCGGCGCGGCGCGCCACGGCGGGTTGTTCAATTCCGATCATAAGGCACTCCCGGTCGCGTGAAGCATGATGTGGTTGGATTCGATGTCGTCGCCGGTGAGCTCGGCGACGATGTGGCCGCCGCGAAACACCAGCACGCGGTCGCACACGCCGATGATCTCCGGCAGTTCGGAGGAGATCATGATGATAGAGATGCCCTGCTGGGTCAGTTGCTGCATCAGTTGGTAGATCTCGGCCTTGGCGCCCACGTCGATGCCGCGCGTCGGTTCGTCGAAGATCAGGATGTTGCAGTCGTTGTTGAGCCAGCGGGCGATCACCACCTTCTGCTGGTTGCCGCCGCTCAGGGTGCTGACGGCGGTCTCGGCGTCCGGGGTTTTCACCCCCACGGCGCGGATCAGCCGCTGCACCACGTCGCGATCCTTGCGGGCGCTGACGAAGATCTTGCCGCGCCGGTGGTGCCGGTTGAGGGTGATGTTTTGCGCCACCGAGAACGGCAGCACCAGGCCCTCGGTTTTGCGGCTCTCCGGCAGCAGGCCGATGCCCTGCGCCAGCGCCTGCGCCGGGGAGCGCAGCGCCGCCGGTTGGCCGCCGAGGCTGACGCGTTTGCGGTGGCAGCGGCTGGCGCCGATCAGCGCCGAGACGGTCTCGGTGCGCCCGGAGCCCACCAGCCCGGCGAAGCCGAGGATCTCGCCCTTGTGCAGGTGGAAGCGGTCGGTCGCGCCGTGCTTCTCGCGCTGGATCTCCGCTTCCAGCAGCACCGTGGCGGTATCGACCGGGTGCTGTTTCACCGGGAAGGCGTTCTCGATTTTGCGCCCGACCATCAGCCGCACCAGCTCTTCCACGTTGGTGTCGCCGGTGGCCAGCGTTTCGATGTAGGCGCCGTCGCGCAGCACGGTGATGCGATCGCAGATGGTGAAGATCTCGTCCAGGTGGTGCGAGATAAACACCATGCCGACGCCCAGCAGCCGCAGATCGTTCATCACGCTGAACAGGTGCTCGGCCTCGCCCGGCGTCAGCGTGGCGGTCGGTTCGTCCAGTACCAGCACCCGCGCCTCCAGCGACAGCGCCTTGGCGATCTCAACGAACTGCTGCTGCGCCACGCTCAGCTGCTCCACCGGGCAATCGAGATCGATAGCCACCGTCAGCCGCTTGAAAATGGCCTCGGCCTTGCGCCGCATCGTCCGGCGATCCAGCAGGCCCCAGCGGTTCCTGATCTCCCGGTTGAGGAAGATGTTGTCGATGGCGCTCATGTAGGGAATCAACGAGAATTCCTGAAAAATAATGCCGACGCCGGCCTCGATCGCCTGGCGATAGTTGTTAAAGCGGCGCTGCTCGCCGTCGATAAAAATATCGCCCTCGTCCGGCTGATAGATGCCGCACATGATTTTCACCAGCGTCGATTTGCCGGCGCCGTTTTCGCCCAGCAGGGCGTGCACTTCGCCGCGTTGAATGGCCAGATCGATGCCGTCCAGCGCCTTCACGCCGGGAAAGCTCTTCTTTATTCGCTTCAGTTCCAGTAAAGGTGTCACCGCATTGCCCTCCGCGCCGAACGCCCCGCCGCAGCGGGGCGAACCTGGCCGCTGTTACCAGCTAAAGCCGGCCGCATTGCTGCGATCGATCAGCTTCACTTTGACCGGCACGGTTTTCGGCACCGTGGCGCCCCAGTAGCGGGCCAGCGCAATGCCGAGCGCGATGCGCAGCTGGTCACGCGGGAACTGCGCCGAGGTGGCGATGAACGGCGAGTTCGGCTTGAGGATCTCTTTGATGGCTTCCGGCTGGCCGTCTACGCTCACCAGCTTGACCTTGGCGCCGTTGCTTTCGATCGCCGCCAGGGCGCCGAGCGCGCCGACGTCGTTGACGCTGAAGATGCCCGCCAGATCCGGCGCCGACTGCAGCATGTTTTCGGTCACGGTCAGCGCGGTGTCGCGCTCCTGCTTGCCGTTTTGCTTGGTGACGATCTTGATGTCGGGGTATTTCTTCATCGCAGCTTCAAAGCCGCGCACGCGCTCCAGGATCGGCACCACCGGGATGCCGTCAAGGATCGCCACCTTGCCTTTGCCGCCCAGCGCTTTCGCCAGGTACTCGCCCGCCTGGAAGCCGGCGTCGTAGTTTTCCGAGCCGACGAACGAGTCCAGCGGCCCTTCCGCCTGCGCGTCGATCGCCACCACCACCGCGCCGGCCTTGTGGGCGGAGATCACCGCCGACTGCACCCCCACCGAATCGGTCGGGTTGATCAGCAGGATGTCTACCTTCTTCTGCAGCATGTCTTCCACGTCGCCGATCTGTTTGGCGACGTCATGGCGCGCATCGGCCACGTACACCTTGGCGCCGATATCCGCCGCCGCCTGATCCAGCGCCTGCTTCATGGTGACGAAGTAGTCGTTGTTCATTTCCTGGAACGACATACCGATAGTGATTTGCTTGGCCAGCGCCCCATGGCTGGCCGCCAACATTCCACCGGCGACGATAAAAGGCAGGGTCTTTTTGAATAATGAAAACATAGCCAATTCTCCTGTAGGGAAGCTTCTTGTTGTGGTTATCAGAGCAACAGCATGTCTTTACGTTTGGCCGACCGGCCGGCCCCCCGTTGCGGAAGGGCCGGCGATCGTGACTGCAACAGCGGTACAGCGGGAGGGTCAGGGAACCAGGATCACCTTGATGGAGTCGGTCGAGTCCGCCAGGGCGAAGGCTTCGTCCCAGTCGTTCAATGAATAGCTGTGGGTAACCACGCCATTGGAGGTCACCAGCCCGCGCTCGAACAGATCGATGGCGATTTCATAGCTGTAGGGCGCCAGGTGCGCGCCGCGAATGTCCAGCTCTTTGCGATCGCCAATGATCGACCAATCGACGGTGGTTTCCTTGCCGAACACGCTGAACTCCACGAAGCGGCCCAGCTTGCGGATCATCTGCAGCCCCTGGGTGACGCCGATCGGCGCACCGGTGGCCTCGATGTAGACGTCGCAGCCGTAGCCGCCGGTCAGCGATTTGACGATTTGGTCGGCGTCTTCCTTCAGCGGGTTGATCACCACGTCGGCGCCAAATTCTTTCGCCAGCGCCAGCCGCTCGTCGATGGCGTCGATCACGATCAGTTTCTTCGGCGTCTTCAGGCGCGCCACCTGCACCATGCACAGCCCGAGCGGCCCGGCGCCGGCCAGCACCACCACGTCGTCCAGCTGGATGTCGCCGCGCGCCACGGTGTGAATGGCGCAGGCCATCGGCTCAATCAATACCGCGTCTTCATGGCTCAGGCTTTCCGGGATCTTGTGCACGATGGCGTTCTCGGAAAAACGCATGTACTCCGCCATGCCGCCCTCCGCCACGTCTTTTTGGAAACCGTAAATGTTATGCGTCTCACACATCCAGTAACTGCCGGATTTGCAGTAGCGGCACTCCCAGCACGGCACGATCTGCTCGGCGATCACCCGCTCGCCGAGCTGGTATTTGCCTTCCGCGCCCTCGCCCAGCGCGGCGATGCGGCCGTAGAACTCGTGCCCCGGCACCACCGGCGGTTTGACCCACGGGTTCTCCCCCCAAAACATCTGCGCGCCGTTCTTGCACTTGCAGTCGCCGGCGCAGATGCCACAACCTTCCACCTTGATCACCAGCTCGCGCGCCTTCGGCAACGGCGTGGGCACCTGTTCGAAACGATAGTCCTGCGGGCCGTGGCAAACGACCGCACGCATTTTTTCCGGCAACTGGCTCATCTCTTCCTCCAATACACTCATTAAACGCTTGAATTTTCTTAATGTTGACGTTGTCATTTTTATCCAACAAAAAACAACAAACGTTATAAAATGATAAATTTCAATAGATTAATCATCAAACATCCAGGAAAACCAAAAATGACAACGTGAACATAGAGAGACATATAACCAAAGCTGCAAAAATAATTATTTGAGCAAAATCACATATCGTTAACATTGCGGCTAAAAATGCTACAAATGCGGATCGCGATCCCATTTACGGGATCGGCGATCCGAGGGGATCCGCTAAATCAGCAGGCGCACGCGGTCGTAGATCTGGCGATCTTCCGGCCGCGACGATCGCGCCTGCTGGCGCAAGGTGCGCACCAGCGTGTCGATAAACGCATGGGCGGCGGCGCTCAGAATGCTGTTGCGCCGGGTGACGATATTCAGCTGCACCGGCCGGCAGCTCTCCCGCAGCGCCAGCGGTTGCAGGCGAGAGGCGAACTGCGGCAGCGCGGCAATCGGCTGCGGACAGCAGGTACACATTTCGGCGAACTCCACCAGCGCCTGCAGCATGCCGAACGAATGCGCCTGGATAATGCGCTGGCGCGGCAGGCGCACGCCGTGGCGGAGAAACACCTCGTCGAACAGCGCATCGAAACTTTCCGGGGTATAGCTCATCACCCAATCCTGTTCCAGCAGCTGATGCAGCGAGGTGCTGTGCGCCAGCGGGTGGCCGCGCCGCACCATGTACGCCGTTTCGTACTCCAGCAGCGGCTCGCAGTGGAACTCCTGCGGCGCCGACGACGCCGGCAGCGGCGTGATGGCGAAATCCATCGTGCCCTCGCGCAGCTGCGACTGGGCGTTGGCCATCAGGCTTTCCGACAGTTCCAGCCGCACCGCCGGCATCTTGCTGCGAAACGCCATCACCGCCGACGGCAGCACCGTCAGCATCAGCCAGGGGGTGAACGCCGCCTTGACCAGATCCGCCGTGCGCCCGCGCAGCGCCGCCATTTCGCCCTGCGCCTGCTCCAGCTGGTTCAGCACCAGCCGGGCGTGCGCCAGCAAGGTTTTGCCGTAGGGGGTAAAGCCCAGCCCGGTCGGGGTGCGGATCAGCAGCGGCAGCGCCTGTTCCTGCTCCAGTTCGCGCAGCGCGCGGGTCACCGCCGCCTGCGACAGCCCCAGATGCCGCGCCGCCGCGCGAATGCTGCCGCTGTCGGCGCTGGCCACCAGCGCCTGCAGTTGGTGCAGTTTCATGTTCACCTCCTGACAATCATAGGTTGTCAGCATAACCGAACGGCGGCTACCCGGCAAAAACGGAGTTTGCTAGTCTCGATGCCTACCCCTCTGCCCCATTCCCCGCCCGTTGGCCGGGACCCTTTGCCGGAGACCGTGATGAGCCCTTCACTCGTACTGCCTGAGATCGCCGCCGTTCATGATGAGATGGTCGCGCTTCGCCGCCACATACACGCCCACCCGGAGCTGGGATTTAAGGAGTTCGCGACGTCGGATCTGGTGGCGCAGCGTCTGGAGGAGTGGGGTTACCGCGTCACGCGCGGCGTAGGACAAACCGGCGTTGTCGCCACATTGCAGCGCGGGCCGGGAAAATCGCTCGGCATCCGCGCCGACATGGACGCCCTGCCGATCGCCGAAACCACCGGCTTGCCGCACGCCAGCACCCATGCCGGGGTGATGCACGCCTGCGGCCACGACGGGCACACCGCCATGCTGCTGGCGGCGGCGCGCTGTCTGGCGCGGCAGCCCAACTTCAGCGGCACGCTGCACCTGATCTTTCAGCCGGCGGAAGAAGGCGGCGGCGGCGCCAGAGTGATGATTGAAGACGGCCTGTTTGAGCGCTTCCCCTGCGACGCGGTGTTCGCCATGCACAACGTGCCCGGCTTCCCCACCGGCCACCTGGGCTTCGCCAGCGGCCCCTTGATGTGCTCGGCCGATACGGTGCACATCACCCTGCACGGCCACGGCGGCCACGGCGCGGTGCCGCAAAGCACCGTCGATCCGGTGGTGGCCTGCGCGGCCATCGTCATGAGCCTGCAAACCATCGTGGCGCGCAATATCGATCCGCAGGAAACGGCGATCGTCACCGTGGGAGCGATGCAGGCCGGCCAGGCCGCCAACGTAATCCCGGCGACCTCCACCCTGACGCTCAGCGTGCGCGCGCTGACGGCGGTGGTGCGCGCGCGGCTGGAACAGCGCATCACCGAGCTGGTCACGGCGCAGGCCGCCAGCTTCGGCGCCCGCGCGGAGATCGACTACCGGCACGGCTATCCGGTGCTGGTGAACCACCCGGCAGAAACCGAACTGGCGCGCGCGGTGGCGCTGGACTGGGCCGGAGAGAGCCAGGTTATCCCCACGCTGCGGCCGTTTACCGCCAGCGAAGATTTCGCCTTTATGCTGGAGAAGTGCCCAGGCAGCTACATCTCGATCGGCAACGGCCCCGCCACGCCGGGCAATTCCCTGCACAACCCCGGCTATGACTTCAATGACGACAACCTGTCGGTAGGCGCCACCTACTGGGTCAAATTGGTCGAGCGCTTTTTGGCTCGCCCCACTGTTTAATCGCCAACGCTGAGGAAATGACATGAAAACCATCAAAGGGCTGTTGTTGCTGCTGCCGCTGGCCGCGAGCTTTCCCGCGCTGAGCGGCGAATTCAGCGGCAAGGTGATCAAGCTGGGCATCGATCCCACCTTTCCGCCGCTGGAATATAAAAACCCGCAGGGCAAGCTGACCGGCTTCGGCGTCGATATCGCCCAGGCGCTGTGCGACCAGATGCAGGCCAAATGCGTGTGGGTGGAAAGCAGCTGGGACGGCATGATCCCCGGCCTGCAGGCGAAGAAATTTGATGCCATCGCCTCGTCGATGACCATCACACCGCAGCGCCAGCAGCAGATCGCCTTCTCCAGCAAAGTCTCCAACGCCCCGGCGCGGCTGGTGGCGCATAAGGGCAGCAACCTGCAGCCTACCGCCGCCTCGCTGAAGGGCAAATCGGTCGGCGTGCAGCAAGGCTCCAGCCAGGAGGCCTATGCCAACGCGCTGTGGCGCCCGGCCGGCGTTAACGTAGTCGCCTACCAAAGCCAGCAGGAGGTGAACGAAGATCTGGCCAACGGCCGGCTGGATGCGTCGCTGCTGGCCAGCGTCAGCGCCAGCGAGTTCTTCAAAACGCCCGGCGGCAAAGATTTCGCCTTTATCGGCGCTGAACTGAGCGACAGCAAATACTTCGGCGTCGGCGACGGCATCGGGGTGCGCAAAGAGGATACCGCGCTGCTGAACGCCTTCAACACCGCGCTACAGGCGATCCGCGCCAACGGCACTTACAAGAAAATCAACGACAAGTATTTCGACTTCGACATGTACGGTGCGGAGCAGTAACAAGCGTTCCCCGGCGGTCACCTGCAGATCCTGCAGGATGGGGAGGCGCCTTCGGCCGCCGGGGAACGCCCCAACGGAAACGGCAGCGTCGGCAAGAACGGAAAATCAGGCGGGATAAGGATGCGGGCCAGGCAGGACGCCAGGCCCGCTAAAGCGGGTTACTTCACTTCGCCCATCGCTTTCAGCTTTTTGGACAGCTCGCGGCGCTCTTTGGACAGATCGGCATTTTTGATGATGTAGTCATCAACGCGATCTTCGTAGTCGCTGCGCATGTTGGCGATGATGCCCTGAATGTCTTCAATGCTCATGCCGGGCTTGATGTACTCACTCAGGTTGTCGAGCAGCAGCACGCGCTTCTGGTTATCACGAATTTTCTTTTCGTTGTCGACGATCTCGCGTTGCAGTTTGTTTTTGCGGCGGAACATACGCACAAACTCCAGCACGTCCTGGAAACTCGGCTTATTTGCATTATCCATCTTTATACCCTTGCTTTAGTAATACACAGATTCATTTGCTTACGGCCACATGGCACCAAGATACAGGTTTGTGGCGGTCCGGCACAACAGTGATTGCCTTATCTTACCCACTTTGCCCCGGCGGCCAAAACCCAAAGCGCCGCCTTCATGATCTGACCCCTTATTCGCGCCCGGCGGCGGTGCAGACCAGGAGCAGATCCCCCAGCTCTTCCAACTGCTGCGCCAGCTCCATGCTGAGCCAGACATAGCCGTAAATCGGCGCTTCGCCGTGCTGGCCGAGGCTCACCTCCTGCATCAACGTTTTCAGCTCGCCGGCGATCTCCGCCAACTGCCCCGCCGCCGCCTGCCGCTGTTCCTGCGGCCCTTCTCGCATCAGCACCGCCAGCGATTCCAGCGAGCTCAGCGTCAGCAGCTGGGTGCTGCGCAGCGTGCGGGCGTTCAACATGATGAAGTGCGTTTCACGCGAGGCCCAGTAGGCGTCGGCCATCAGCTCCAGCGTGCATACCAGATTGCGGCTGAGGGTTTGCACCGCCTCGAACACCGCTTTGGGGATGCGGGTTTCCTTACTGGCGGGCACGATCAGGCTGCGCAGCTTCACCACCTGATTCAACAGATCCTTGAGCTGCGGCTCCAGCCGCGGCCGCTCAATGACGTTCGGCGAAAAATAGGCGCCATAGAGACGGGCGGCGGTTTGCAGGCAGTCCGCCATTTGCATGCGCCACAGAATATAGGCGCGCTGTGGGTAGATGCTGGTGAACAGCAGCGCCAGCAGCGAGCCGAAGATCACGTCGCCGCTGCGCCACAGCGCGGTGTGCATGTCGCCGGCGCCCGCGCCGCACACCACCGCCAGCGTGATCCCCACCAGCAGCGCCATATACGGCCGCTTGCCGAGCGTCAGGTAACCGCAGACGAACATCACCACGCCGCACCAGGCCAGCATCAGCGGCAGCGAATAGAGTTCCAGATACAGGGCAATCAGGCCGGAAGCGGCGCCGAACACCGTGCCGGCAATGCGTTGCAGCGCCCGCTGCAGCACATTGCCCCAAAATGAGATCGGCCCCATCACCACCACCAGGGTGATCAGCGGCCAGGTGCCTTCAGGCACCGCCAGCAAGCGGATCAGCAGAAAGGTCAGGATAAACGCCAACCCAATGCGCACGCCGTGAACGATGCGATAGTGCCGATAGGTCAACAATTCAAGGGAAGAGATTTTTCGATCGAGGCGCACGATGCCTCCGATAAAGACCAGCCAGGCCGCTATTTTAGCGGAGGAAGCCCGGCAAGGAAAAGGCGAATGAGGCGTCCCCCATTCGCGGTCAGGCTCAGGCGGCGTACTTGTCGACCAACGCGCGCAGAGCGGCGGCGGTTTCGACATCCATCACGCCGTCATACTTCTGCTGGCGGAAGTGCAGCTGGAACGCGCGCACCAGCTGACGATAGCCTTCTGCGGTGTTCGCCGCCGAGGTATCGTAGCCGTATTGGGCGAACAGTTTCAGCAGCTCGGCCTGCGCCGGCAGCCCCTGGCGGCAGTATTCCTGCTGGCGCTGCTGCTTGGTCGCCTCGTCATACCAGGCGCCGACGCCGGCCTGATACAGCTGCTGCCACGGGAACTGCGGGCCCGGATCGCTCTTGCGGCCCGGCGCGATGTCGGAGTGCGCCACCACGTTCACCGGCGAGATGTCCGGATAACGCTGCAGGATGTTCTGCGCCAGCTGGGTAACCGCCTCGATCTGCTGCGGGTTGAACGGCGGGAAGGTGATGTTTCCACCGTCGCCGCTCGCCAGGTTGACGATCTCGATGCCGATCGAGGTGTCGTTGATATTGCTGCGGGTGCCCCACTGGCTGGCGCCGGCATGCCAGGCGCGCTCGTTCTCATCCACCAGATTGAAAATGCGCACGCCGCTGAAGCCAGCGGCCTGATAGGTGGCTTCGGTCGGATCCGGCACCAGATAGTGTGCGCTGACCGATTTTCCGGTCAACGACTTCACCGAGTCGGCGAAGTTTTGCGCCGTGTAGTGCAGCACCAGAAAACGCACGCGGTGGCCGAAGCTGGCGACCGATCGGTAGCTATTGTAATCAATCTTGTACATCGTAAAGTCCCTCTCTCGCTTGATTTCACTGAGCGGCCCCTCATCATGACAGGCCACCCCGCACAGGTGAACCTTTGGCTCACCCTTTTTGTTTTAGCTAATTGCTAAATTATGCGCAAGCGTTTTTTAGCAAAACCGTTATTTACCTTTTTGCTAAAGAGTGCGATCATGGCACGATGGAAACTAAAGAAATCAGGCGCAACAATCTGCGCGAATTGATGGCCCGCTACGCCCGGCAAGGCGTCAACCAGAATGAATTCGCCACGCTGGTTGAGTCTTCCGCGCCGACGCTGAGCCAAATCATCGGGGAAAAATCCTCCCGCAATCTTGGCGACAATCTGGCCAGGCGGATCGAGGCCCGGCTGAATTTGCCCAAGGGCTGGTTCGACGTGTTTCACGAAAAGCAGCTGGTACGCCCGTTTGACAACGTGGCAGCGGAGTCGGACTTCCAGCCCGCCCGTTTGAAACCGGTGGTATGGGAAGATACCGAACAAGACAAGGAAGAGTTTGTGGAGATCCCGCTGCTGGATATCGATTTTTCCGCCGGCGACGGCTGCTACGAAATCGTCGATCGCGAGGAGTTTTCGCTGATCTTCCGCCGTTACTATCTGCACAAGATGGGGGTGGCGGTCAACGCCGCGCGCATTATCCGCATCTCCGGCTCCAGCATGGAACCGCGTCTGCAGGACGGCGACGTGGTCGGCATCAACACCGACGACACGCGCATCCGCGAAGGCAAGACCTACGCCATCCGCCACGGCAATTTGCTGCGGGTGAAGGTGCTGATCGAGCAGCCGGACGGCGGCGTCGTCATCCGCTCCCTCAACCGGGAAGAGTACCAGGACGAGCATCTCAGCTATCAGCAGCGCAAGGAGCAACTGGTGGTGCTCGGCCGCGTCTTCTGGTCCTCTTCGTCCTGGTAGCGGAGCAACCTCGGGCGCCCAGTGCGCCCGGCGGTTATTTGAAGTCCACCACCATCTGCTGCTGGATAGACAGCCCGCGGGTCGACTGCACGCAGCCGGCGATATAGTCGGTAAAGCGTGGCGGCTTCGGCATGCCCAGCTTGAGGATCTTTTCGTTGCTGAAACGCACGTTGAGCATGGCGAACGATCCGTACAGGCGCATCGCCTTGAGCATCAGCCGCTCGTTGCACGGGCCGAAAATGTCTTTCAGCTGGCGGCGCATTTTCACCAGCGCGTCATAGGTCACCTGCGCATACTCATCGCCCACCGGCGCCTTTTCCAGCGCCGCCGCCATGGCGCGGTCGATTTCGGCAAAGCTGACGCTGCTCTCCTCACCGGCGGAGATGTGATAAACGTCGTTCTCCAGCGTTTCGCTGTTCATCAGCATCACCAGCGCATCCGCGCAGTAGTCCGCCGGGATCACATCGATATTGTCCTGCAGCGAGCACATGAATTTGCGCAGCATCAGCGCCATGCCGAACACCCAGAAAATGCTGCTGGAAGGCTGGCAGCCCAGGCGGGTGTGGCCCACCACGATCGACGGACGAGCGATGGTCAGCGGCAGTTGCGGGCAGCGCTGGCGCATCAGCTGTTCGATGGTGGATTTGGAACGGGTGTATTCCACCAGATGCTCGGCGTCTTCCTCAAACTCGCCGCTCTCCGCCACCAGCGAACCCGGCTCCGGCGAACAGGACATGGCGGTACCAACGTGCAGGAAACGTTTTAATCCCGGCACCTGCGCCATTCTTTCGGCAAAGGCCAGAGTGCCTTCTACGTTTACCTTCCAAATGAGCGGGTTATTACCAAATGAAGCAACGGCCGCGCAGTTAATAACGTGCGTGACTTTGTTAATACGTGCGTCAGTTAAAAAGTCGGCCGGCTCGGAAAGGTCGCCCAACAATATATTTTCTATCGTAATTTTAGACAGCAGGCTCGCGTCGATATTAAACTTTTCCATATTCGCGCGAATACGGGCCAGCCCTTGTTGTGCATCGTCGGCGCGCACCAGCAAAAGATAATTAACATACTGATTTTCAATCAATAATTTCTCGAGAACCGCACCACCCAAAAAGCCGGTAGCGCCGGTCAACAGTAGCGTTTTCATAATTGTCATCCACATTGGTATTGAATGTGGGAGATTGTATCTGCGGGTATTTAAACAAATATTAAATAGAATTACGGCGCCAGAAATCACTTCTCTTAATATTATCTTAAGGAATCTTTTGATACATCCAACGTGGATTTAGTAACAAAAGAATCTCATCTATTTTATGATTAATCTCTGCCGTTTAAATACCATTGATGTAGCACCTGATTTAATTTAGCGGTCAATGTTATTTCTCTTATCGTCCGTGGAGGACTTATGACCTATAACCAAAAAATCTGGTTGGGGGTTTTGCTGCTGTGCGCCCTGTTTTGGGGGGCGGTGATAAGCGGCGCCTGTTCGCTGTATAACCGGGCGGATCGCTTCCAGGCTCACCACCCGGAGAGCGAGCTCGCCGCTCGCCACAGCCAGCCCCCTTGCACGCAACCCAGCTCACAGGCATCAAGCGCCCCCCGGAATGGGTAGGGACAATACCCGCTAACGATCCTATTATGCCCTAAAGTTAACAGGGAGATAACGATGGCTCGAAAGCTGGATAGCTTACCGCAGGCACAACGCGAAAAAATAGAAACCGATTTGCTGGCCATCAGCGTGATCTACAATGAGCGCTACGGCATCGCCTCGACCCAGGCGGAAACGGAACGACAGATCCCCGACCACCTGCTCCCCTACTTTCATCAACGGCTGGATTACTATCGCCGTGCGTAATTGCGCGCATTTCGCTAACCGTCGCTTGGCATCGCTCCCTACGCCGTTACAATAGAAGCATATTGTATCCGCCACTGAAGAGACGCGATTTTGAGCAGCAAGGCAACGGCCACATTTTATATTCACGATTACGAAACCTTCGGCAAAAGCCCGTCGCTGGACCGCCCGGCGCAGTTTGCCGGCGTGCGCACCGATATGGATTTCAACATTATCGAAGAGCCGCTGGTCATCTACTGCGCCCCGGCCGACGACTACCTGCCGGAACCCGAGGCGGTGATGATCACCGGCATCACGCCACAGGTGGCGCGCGCCAAAGGCGTTAACGAAGCCGAATTCACCCGCCAAATCCACCAGGCCTTCAGCGTGGCCGGCACCTGCATTCTCGGTTACAACAACATCCGTTTCGATGACGAAGTGAGCCGCAATATCTTCTATCGCAACTTCTACGATCCCTATGCCTACAGCTGGCAAAACGGCAACTCGCGCTGGGATCTGCTGGATGTGATGCGCGCCTGCTACGCCCTGCGCCCGGACGGCATCGTCTGGCCGGAAAACGAAGACGGCTTCCCCAGCTTCCGCCTGGAGCATCTCACGCGCGCCAACGGCGTCGAGCACACGCAGGCTCACGACGCAATGTCGGACGTTTACGCCACCATCGCCATGGCCAAGCTGGTCAAGCAGGCGCAGCCGCGGCTGTTCGATTTCCTGTTGCAGCACCGCAACAAGCACAAGCTGAACGCCCTGATCGACGTCGCCGAAATGACGCCGCTGGTGCACGTCTCCGGCATGTTCGGCGCGGCGCGCGGCAACACCAGCTGGGTGTCGCCGTTGGCCTGGCACCCGGACAACAAAAACGCGGTGATCATGTGCGATCTCGCCGGCGATATGACGCCGCTGCTGACGCTGAGCGCCGAGCAGCTGCGTGAACGGCTGTACACCCGCCGCGACGACCTGGCGCCGGATCAGGCGCCGGTGCCGATCAAGCTGGTGCACATCAACAAATGCCCGGTGCTGGCGCCGGCCAAAACCCTGCTGCCGGAGAACGCCGAGCGGCTGGGCATCGATCGCCAGGCCTGCCTGCAAAACCTACAGCTGCTGAAACAGCACCCGGAAGTGCGTGAGAAAGTGGTGGCGCTGTTCGCCGAAGCCGAGCCGTTCAAAGGCTCCGACGACGTCGACGCCCGGCTGTATGACGGCTTCTTCAGCGACGCCGACAAGGCGGCGATGAGGATTATCCAGCAGACCAAGCCGCAGAACCTGCCGGCGCTGGATCTGGCCTTCAGCGACGGCCGCATGAAAGAGCTGCTGTTCCGCTTCCGCGCGCGCAACTACCCGAATACGCTGGACGATGCCGAACAGCGCCGCTGGCTGCAGCACCGCCAGGAAGCGCTGAGCGCGGAGCGCGTGCAGAGTTACCTGCTGCAGCTCGAATCGCTGTATAACCTGCACGAAGGCGACAAAGAGAAAACCGCCCTGCTGAAAGCGCTGTTCGATTACGGCAAAGAGTTGGTGGGGTAAACCCGCAGCAAGCAGAAAAGGAAAAGGCCGCAAATGCGGCCTTTTTTGTGGCTGAGGAGACGGCTCGCGCTTAGGCGGCGTCTTCGCTCGCTTGCGGCACCGGCAGACGGAAGCTGCGGGTGACGAAGGCCAGGTAGATCAGACCGATGGCCGCCCAGACCAGGCCCAGCGTCATCGAGCTGGCTTCCAGGTTGATCCACAGCGCGCCGACGGTCAATGCGCCCAGCACCGGCAGGATCAGGTAGTTGAACGTGTCTTTCACGGTGCGGTTCATCTTGTCGCGAATATAGAACTGCGAAATCACCGACAGGTTGACGAAGGTGAAGGCCACCAACGCACCAAAGTTGATCAGCGCGGTCGCGGTCACCAGGTCAAACGACACGGCGGACAGCGCGATGGCGCCAACCAGCAGCACGTTCAGCGCCGGGGTACGCCACTTCGGATGTACATAGCCGAAGAAACGAGTCGGGAACACGCCGTCGCGGCCCATCACGTACATCAGACGCGAAACGCCCGCGTGCGCCGCCATGCCTGACGCCAATACCGTCACGCAGGAGAACACCAGGATCACCGACTGGAAGAATTTGCCCGCCACGTACAGCATGATTTCAGGCTGCGACGCGTCAGGATCCTTGAAGCGCGAGATGTCCGGGAAGTACAGCTGCACGAAGTAAGACACCACGATAAAGATGATGCCGCCGATCAGCGCCGTCAGGAAGATGGCTTTCGGGATCACTTTTTCCGCGTCTTTGGTCTCTTCAGACAGCGAGCTGATGCCGTCGAAGCCCAGGAACGAGAAGCACAGGATGGTCGCGCCGGTAATCATCGGCACCACGTGAGCGTTATCGGACCAGAATGGGCGGCTGCTGACCAGCGTACCGGCGCCTTCGCCGTGGTAAACGCCGTTGATCACCAGGCCGAGGAACACGATCATGATCGCCACCTGCACCACCACGATGATGGAGTTCAGGTTAGCCACCAGCTTGATGCCGCGCAGGTTGAAAATCGTCATCAAGCCGACCAGCACCGCCACGAAAATCCAGGACGGGACGCCCGGGAAGATCGCTTCCAGGTAAATCTTGGCCAGCAAAATGTTGATCATCGGCATGAACAGGTAGTCCAGCAGCGATGACCAGCCCACCATAAAGCCGACGTGCGGACTGATGGCTTTCTGGGCGTAAGTGTAGGCGGAACCGGCGGAAGGAAACTTCTTCACCAGCTTGCCGTAGCTCAGGGCGGTAAACAGGATCGCCAGCAGAGCGAAGGCGTACGCGGTCGCGACGTGACCATCGGTCAGGCCGGATACGATGCCGAAGGTATCGAAGATGGTCATTGGCTGCAGATAAGCCAGGCCCATCATCACTACCGGAACCAAAGTCAGGGTTTTACGCAGCTGAGTGCGCTGAGCCGGAGCGGCGTTGAGGGTGTTATCGGACATTGTTCAGCCCCCCCTTACCTTGAGCCTTGCGGATGGCGGACACGCCAAGACTTAAGGTTGCGGGGAAACTTCGCAACGAGCGACTTAATTCTAAAAGAAGGGGATTGTAAGCTGGATAACGGGTCGAGGTAACCTCGGCTGCTCCATAGTCGCTGCGGCCACAGCGGAAACCGGCGGGCACCGGTGCTAAAGTGAAAAATTGCCCCATCTTTCTAATCCTCATGAGTCACGACCATAAAGTTTTGTTTGATCGTGCACGAAACTATTTATCTATCCGGATCGGTGTCCGGCCTCGCTTGGTGTATGAAACGCTACGTTGGTAAAACTTAATGCAAAAAAAATAACCGACGCGTTAAAACGTCGGCTATCTGCATTTGAGATATTTTGCACCAGAATGCCTCCGGATGACAAGATCCGGAAGCCCTCAAATACAAATTCTTTTTGTCGATCGAACGGAAAACCGGCCCGGCAGGCGAATTAATCCACTACCGGCAGGCCGGTCGGCCGCACATACCTCTTACTTTATACGCCCATTCAGGCATTTTTCAACATCCAGTCAATCTCGGTTTCCGTCACCCGCCGCTCGAACTGCAGCAGTTCGTCGGTCTTGCAGGCGTGATAAACCTGGGTGAAACGCTCGCCCAGATAGTGGGTCAGCGCGTGCTGATGCTCAAACTCGTACAGCGCGTCGCTCTGGCGGATCGGCAGCGGCAGCCCCTCCTGCTCCAGCCCGTTGCCGGTCACCGGCTCAGGCAGCGGCAGCGCGTTGTCCAGCCCGTACAGCATGCCGGCCAGGATCGCCGCCATCACCAGATATGGATTGGCGTCGGCGCCGGCCACGCGATACTCCACCCGATGGTTCTCCGGTTCGCCGCAGGGAATGCGCAGCGCCACGGTGCGGTTGTTGTGGCCCCAGGCGGCCTGGATCGGCACATACATCCCAGGCTGGAAACGCCGGTAGGCGTTGACGTTCGGCGCCAGCAGCGCCATCGACGCCGGCATCAGGGTGATCATCCCGGCCAGCGCCTGTTTCAGCAGTGGCGAATCCTCGCCTTCGTCGTCGGCGAACAGGTTGTTGCCCGCGCCGTCCTGCATGCTGACATGCACGTGCATGCCGCTACCGGCATGATCCTCGTAGGGCTTGGCCATAAAGGTGGCGTGCATGTCGTGGTTCTCGGCCACCAGCCGCACCAGCCGTTTCAGCGCCAGCGCGTGGTCGCAGGCCAGCAAAATATCGTCGGTATGACGCAGGTTGACCTCGAACTGCCCCGGCGACGCCTCCGCCACCGCGCCGTCCGCCGGCAGCCCCTGCAGCTTCGCCAGCGCGTCGATGTCGTTCAGCACCTCGGCGAAATGGTTCAGGTTATCGACGGAGTACACCTGGCTTTGGGTGTTGCGCTCCTGGGTGCCGGGCGCGCACGGCGGCTGCAGATCGCCCTCCGCGTCGCGCTGCCGATCGATGAGATAAAACTCCAGCTCTACCGCTGCCACCGGGAACAAGCCGCGCTGTCGCAGCGCCTGCCACACGCGGTTCAACACATTGCGGGGTTCAACGTCAAAGGGAGTGCCATCTTCATCCAGCATGGTCAGCAGCACCTGGCCGATATGCTGCGGATCGGCGGCCGACGGCGTCAGCGAGCCGAGCACCGGCAGGCAAATGCGGTCCGGCTCGCCGAGCTCTTGCCCAAGGCCGGTCTCCTCCACCACGTTGCCGAGGATGTCCATGGCGAACACCGACGCGGGGAAGTAGCTGCCTTTTTCCAGTTTTTTCAACCCTGAGACGGGTATGCGTTTGCCGCGGAAGGAACCATTGAGATCGGTGAGAAGGATATCGACATACTGCGTGGCGGGATGGCGTTCCAAATAATGAGCAACCTCATTTTGGAACGCGCTACTTCGCCTCTCTTCATGATGCTGTGCAAAATGTTCAACTGCTGCGCTATTGGTTTGCATACGTCACCCGCCATTATGCTCTTAAGGCGCGTTGGCGCCCGTCCGCCGTTCGATTCAACACATGATTGGATTTCTCGCCAGGCTGCGCCGCTGCCGGGCGCTCAAAATAACATCCACACCATGAAACATAGTCTTAACAGAATAGGTTTGCAAATGTTACAATCCTGTTTGATTATTCGCCGCCGGCTGCTAAATTGATAAAATATTGACCGAAAAGGCCTTGCCGCCATTTTTACGTCAACTATTTCGTCCAACGCACCGAGAGTGAACATGGGCAATATATTTTCCAAACCTGCCCTAACTACCGATATCATGCAGCATCGTTATCGCCCAGACAGGCGCCCGATAGCGATATTCATGTCTGCCTGTCGCCCCTACCAGAAGGAAGTACCGCTATGAGCGAAGCCAGCTTGGCACCGGGCAAACGCCTGTCGCAGATCCGTCAGCAATTGGGTTTGTCGCAGCGCCGGGTCGCCGAACTGTCCGGGTTAACCCACAGTGCGATCAGCACCATCGAACAGGACAAGGTCAGCCCGGCCATCAGCACGCTGCAAAAGCTGCTGAAGGTGTATGGCCTGTCGCTGTCTGAATTCTTTGCCGAACCGGAAGCCGTCGACGAGCCGCGCGTGGTGATCGACGCCGAGGATCTGATTGAGATCGGCAGCCAGGGGGTGTCGATGAAGCTGGTGCACAACGGCAGCCCGACGCGTAACCTGGCGATGATGCTGGAAACCTACCAGCCCGGCACCACCACCGGTGAAAAGATCAAGCACCAGGGCGAAGAGATCGGCACCCTGCTGGAGGGCGAGATCGTGCTGACCATCAACGGCCAGAGCTACTGCCTGACCGCCGGCCAGAGTTACGCCATCAACACCGGCATTCCGCACAGCTTCAGCAATACCTCGGCGCGCATCTGCCGCATCGTCAGCGCACACACCCCCACCACCTTCTGAGCGCTTCTCGCACCGGCGCAGCCCGACGCGGGTTGCGCCCCGCCCGCCAACGCGTTTTTCACCGCCGTTATGCCATTTTGTTGGTTGCCAACGGCGCAATCTGTGTTACAACAGAGCAAATCAGCCATCTAAACATCTAAACGGCCTTAATACCCTATGTCAACCGCACCGCCTTCGCGCCTCGAGATGCGCAATATCTCGATCGCCTTCGCCGGTTTCAACGCACTGCAGGACGTGGACTTCACGCTGCAGGGCGGTTCAATCCACGCGCTGGTCGGCGCCAACGGCGCGGGCAAGTCGACGCTGATGGCGATCCTCTCCGGCGCCCACGATCATTATCGCGGCGAGATCCTGATCGACGGCCAGGCGGTGGCGATCCACTCCCCGCTGCAGGCGCGCCGCCACGGTATTCACGTGGTGCAGCAAGAGGTCGACGTCGCGCTGATCCCCACGCTGTCGGTGGCGGAAAACATCATGCTGGACTGGCTGAACGAACCGGGCCACTGGCTGAATTGGGCGGAGCTGCACCGCCGCGCCGCGCAGCTGCTGCAGCAATGGGCGCTGCCGCTCAACCCGCGCAGGCGGCTGGCGGACTGCACGCTGGCGGAAAAACAGCAGGTGCTGCTGGCGCGCGCGCTGTCGCACCGCTGCCGTTTTCTGGTGCTCGACGAACCGACCGCCCCGCTCGATCGCGCCGAGAGCGAGCGCCTGTTTAACGTGGTGCGCCGCCTGCAATCCGAAGGTATCGGCATCGTATTTATTTCCCACCGCATCCACGAACTGAGCGACATTTGCGATCGGCTGACGGTGCTGCGCGACGGCCGGCGCGTCAGCGAGGACGCCATGCGCGGGCTGAGCGGCGAACAGATCGTCGAGAAGATGCTCGGTCATCGGCTGGACGATATTTTCCCGCCGCCGCGCCCGCCGCACGCCGAGCGAACGCTGCTGCAGGTGCAAGGCTTGCGCGATCGCCACAAGCTGCGCGACGTTTCGCTGCGGCTGCATGAAGGCGAAATTCTCGGCATCGCCGGGCTGGCGGGAGCCGGCAAAACCGAGCTATGCAAAGCGCTGTTCGGCGCCAGCGCCGTGCAGCTTGAGCGCGGCGAACTGCGCGGGCAGCCCTGGGCGCCGCGTGCGCCGCATCTCTCGGTCGAACAGGGGCTGGCGCTGGTGCCGGAGGAACGCCGCAAAGAAGGCATTTTCATCGATGAGGCGATCCCGATGAACCTGAGCGTCAGCGCCGACGACAGCTTCTCGCGCTGGAGCCTGTTCAGCCGGCGACAAGAGCTGCGCTGGGCGCGCGAGATCATGCAGCGCCTGAACATTCGCGCCTCGGGCCCGCAACAGCGGCTGGCGCGCCTGTCCGGCGGCAATCAACAAAAAGTGGCGATCGGCAAATGGCTGCGCGGCGACGCCGAGGTGCTGATCTTCGATGAACCGACCAAGGGCGTGGACATCAAGGCCAAGCAAGAGCTGTTCAGCCTGATCGACGGCCTGGCGCGCGCCGGCAAAGGCGTGATTTACGCCTCCGGCGAGTTCGCCGAGCTGGTTGGCCTGTGCGATCGCATCTGCGTGCTGTGGGACGGCCGCATCGTGGCGGAGTTGAACGCCGCCGACATCGACGAAGAAACCTTATTGCTCTATTCCACCGGAGGAACCCCTGCGTGAGTAAAGAATTAGCCCTGCGGCCTGCGCTGCCCTTGCGCCAACAGCTGTTCGATTTCCTCTACAAATGGGGCATGCTGCTGACCGTGGCGGCGCTGATCGCCCTGTTCGGCCTGGCGTCGGACAACTTCCTCGATGCCAACAACATCATCAATATCCTGCGTTCGATCGCCATCGTGACGGTGATCGCCATCGGCGTCTCTATCTCGCTGTCGGTCGGCGGTTTCGATCTGTCGGTCGGCTCGACCGCCTCGCTGGCCAACGCGCTGGTGATTTCGCTGTTCGTCTGGCACGGGTTCGGCACCACCGGCGCCATCGTGGTAACGCTGCTGCTGTGCACGCTGGTCGGCCTGTTCAACGCCCTACTGATCGTGGTGTTCAGAATTCCCGATATGCTGGCGACGCTGGCCAGCCTGTTCGTGATCCAGGGCGTGGCGATGACCTACAGCTACGGCGGATCCATCACCCAAAACATGGTGCTGCCGAATGGCGACATGGCGGAAGGCCTGATTCCGGAGGTGTTTTCCGCCCTCGGCCAGGTGCCGGTGATCGTGCTGATCATGCTGGCGGTCACCGTGGCGCTGCAGCTGTTCCTGTCGTTGACCAAGCATGGCCGCCGCATGTATGCCATCGGCGGCAACCCCGAGGCGGCGCGCCTTTCGGGCATCCGCACCGTGCGTTACAGGGTTGCCGCTTATGTCATTTCCTCTTGGTTGGCGGCGCTTGGCGGCATCTTGCTGGCGTCACGTATCGGCTCTTCGCAGGTCAACGCCGGCGGCGGCTATCTGATGGACGCGGTGGCGGCGGCCTATATCGGCTTCTCGCTGGCCGGGGCCGGCAAACCTAATGCGCTCGGCACGCTGATCGGCGCGGTGATCCTCGGCGTGCTGCAAAACGGGCTGGTGATGCTGTCGGTGCCCTACTACGCCATGGACATTATCAAAGGCCTGGTGCTGGCGCTGGCGCTGGCCATCACCTATATACAGAAACGCTGATCCTCCCCGGCGCACGCCCGCTGCGCCGCTTTTCCCTTTAATTCATCCGGTTAAACTTTCCCGCCAGCAAAACCAGCATACAAATGATATGGATTATCATTAGCGTTTACATTCAGAAAAAAATCCTTACAATAGCCTCACGCAACGTTGACGAAGCTAAGCATTTCTCAGCGAAAGACGAACAATTTCATTAGAAATTCAATTGGTTAATTACTTTCACTTCAATCCAGGAAAGGTTTACCTCATGGAAACGCCACGTTACAGCAAGCTCGCCGCTCTGGTGATCGCCTCACTCAGCGCCACCGCCGCGCTGGCCGCGCCGCAGGACGACACCCAGGACACCATGGTCGTCACCGCCTCCGGCTTCCAGCAAAAAATTCAGGACTCCGCCGCTTCCATCTCGGTGATCCCGCGCCAGCAGATCGAAGACAAGGCCTATCGCGACGTGACCGACGCGCTGAAAGACGTGCCGGGCGTGGTGATCACCGGCGGCGCCAGCAGCAGTGACATCAGCATCCGCGGCATGTCCTCCAAGTACACCCTGATCCTGGTGGACGGCAAGCGTGTCGACACCCGCGGCACCCGTCCGAACAGCGACAACGCCGGCATCGAACAGGGCTGGCTGCCGCCGATGGAAGCCATCGAGCGCATCGAAGTGGTGCGCGGGCCGATGTCTTCGCTGTACGGTTCCGACGCCATGGGCGGCGTGATCAACGTCATCACTCGCAAGACCTCCCGCACCGAGTGGAAAGGCTCGCTGCACGGCGACGCCACCATTCAGGAAAACCGCGATTCCGGCGATCTGTTCCAGACCAACGCCTACGCCTCCGGCCCGCTGGTTGAAGGGCTGCTCGGCCTGCGGGTCAACGGCCTGCTGTCGCGCCGCGCGGAAGATAAAATCGTCAACGGTTACAACGAACAGCGCATGCGCAGCGGCACCGCGGTGTTCACCCTGACGCCGGACGAGAAAAACGAATTCGACTTCGAAATCGGCCGTTCTCTGCAAGATCGCAACAGCACGCCGGGCAAATCGGTGGTGGCGGAGCGCTGCAGCAGAGGCAAATGCTCGCCGACGTCCCGCAGCGAAAGCCTGTATACGCGCACCAACTACGCGCTGACCCACAACGGCTATTATGACTTCGGCAACTCCACCAGCTACGTGCAGCGGGAAGAGACCAATAACCCAGGCCGTAACATGAAGATGTACAACACCATCTTCAACACCCAGAACCAGTTCGAACTGGGTTCCCACATGCTGAACCTCGGCGGCCAATACCGCTATGAAAAACTGGGCGACGGCGGTAACCAGCTTGAATCGGCTCAAGGTCTCAGCAAGCTGACGCGCTGGAGCTGGGCATTGTTCGCTGAAGACGAATGGGCGCTGACCAACGACTTCAGTCTGACAACCGGCATCCGCATGGATCAGGACGAAAACTTCGGCAGCCACTGGACGCCGCGCATGTACGGCGTCTGGCACCTGACCGAACAGTGGACGCTGAAAGGCGGCGTCTCCGCCGGTTACAAATCGCCGGACCTGCGCCAATCCTCTCCTAACTGGGGCCAGGTCACAGGCGGCGGCGTGCGTAAAGGCATCATCGTCGGTAACCCGGATTTGCAGCCAGAGAAGAGCCTGAGCGAAGAAATCGGCCTGATGTGGGATAGCCTGAAAGGCATCAACGCCGGCGTGACCGTCTTCAACACCGACTTCAAGAACAAGATCACCGAAGTACGCCGCTGCGAAGACACGCCGGATTGCACCATCGGCGGCACGTCCTACGACTTTATCAGCGATCGCGTCAACGTCGACAAAGCCAACATGCGCGGCGTGGAAGCCACCTTCGGCTGGCAGATCAACAAAGACTGGAAGTGGAACACCAACTACACCTACACCGCTTCCGAGCAGAAGAGCGGCGAGTTCCAGGGCAAGGCGCTCAACCAGATGCCGAAGCACATGGTTAACACCGTGCTGGATTGGCGCGCCACGCAGGACCTCAGCCTGTGGTCGCGCGTTAACTTCCGCAGCCGCACCTCTGACTACCTGAGCCGCACCTCGATGGCCAAGAGCACACCGTCCTACACCTTCGTCGATGCGGGCCTGAGCTACCAGGCGGCGAAAAACCTGCAGCTGACCGGCGGGGTCTACAACATCCTCGACAAAACCGTGGATTACGATCACTACAACACCACGCTGGATGGCCGCCGTTACACCGTCGGCATGACCTATAACTTCTGATGCCCCCGGGCGCGCGCTGCGCGCCCTTTTCATTCCATCACCGTGAGGAAGCTCCATGAGATTACGCCGCTCCCCCCTGATGATCGCCCTGCTGGCCGCGATGGCGCTGGCGGGTTGCCACAGCAAAACCGCTACGCCGGTAGCCGCAACCCCGGCCACCGTCAACGTCCAGCACCTGAACGGCAGCACCGAGGTGAAAAAGCACCCGCAGCGCATCGTGGTGCTGGATTACGCCTCGTTGGAAACGCTGCAGCTGCTGGGCGTCGATCCGCTGGCGCTGCCCGGCAACCGCAAGAACTTGCCGGATAGCCTGAAGCGCTATCAGGACGACAAATACCTCAATGCCGGCACCCTGTTCGAGCCGGATATGGCCGTGCTGCGCGCCGCCAAGCCGGATCTGATCCTGATCGCCGGCCGGGCGTCCAAAGCCTATGACGAGCTGAACGCGCTGGCGCCGACGCTGAACATGTCCGTCGATCCGCAGGATCAGCTGGGCAGCCTGAAACAGCGCACGCTGCAGCTGGGCGAGCTGTTCGATAAGCAGCAACAGGCACAGGCGACGGTCGATAAGCTGGATGCGCAGATCGCGGCGGTCAAACCGCAGGCCGCTCAGGCCGGGCGCGGGCTGGTGGTGCTGTTCTCCGGCGGCAAGATCAGCGCCTACGCCCCCAAGAGCCGTTTCAGCTTCGTCTATGACGCCCTCGGTTTCTCGTCTGCGCTGCAGTCCGACGAAAAAGACGTGCGCGGCAACAAGCTGACGCCAGAGCAGGTGGCCAAACTGAATCCGGACTGGCTGTTCGTCATCGACAGAGACGCCGCGACCGGGCGGCCGAACGCGGTGGCGCCGCAGAAGATCCTCACCGGCACCGCGCTGAAGAAAACCACGGCGGTGAAAAAAGGCCAGGTGGTTTACCTGCCGGCGGCCGAGGTGTATCTGTCCGGCGGCATCGTCACCGCCCAGCACGTCGTCGAACGCGTGAGCGAGGCGCTGAACCACGCGGCACGATAAAGAAAGCCCGGCGATGCCGGGCTTTTTCTTGGATTAAATCGTCGGCTGGTTCACCAGACCGTCTATCAGCACCTGCGGCGTGCCCTGCGAACAGCGCTCGATACGCCCGCGCACGCCGTAGACCCGCGCCAGGCTCTGCGGCGTAATCACCTGATCCGGCGCGCCGTCGGCGATCAGATCGCCATCCTGCAGCATCAGCACGTGGTCGCCGTGGCGCAGCGCGATGTTGATGTCGTGCACCACCACCACCGTCACGATGTTGCGCTTGCGGGTTTCGCGGCGCACCAAATCCATCACGTGGAATTGATAGTTGAGATCGAGCGCGCTCAGCGGCTCATCCAGCAGCAGCAGCGAGGGCTGACGGATCAGCGACTGCGCCAACCCCACCAGCTGTTTCTGGCCGCCGGACAGCTGATCGAGATAGCTCAGCGCCAGGTGGGCGATGCCCAATTGCTCCAGCAAAGCCATCACCTCCGCTTCGCTGCCGGCGTTGCTGCGGCCGCCCGAGGCGCGCTGCGCCACGATGATCGACTCCAGCACGTGCAGATGCACCCCGGCGGGCAGCGACTGCGGCAAATACACCACTTTCTCCGCCCGACGGGCGAACGGCATCTGCATCAGATCGCCGTCGTCCAGCCACAGCTTGCCCTGCGCCGGGTTCAGCCCGGCCAGCGAGCGCAGCAGCGTCGATTTGCCGCTGCCGTTCGGCCCCAGCAGCACGGTGATTTGCCCGCGCGGCAGCATCGGCACCGAGAGCTCGTCGATCACCTGGCGCTTCGGGTAGCCCGCCGAGAAGTGTTCTATTCGCAGGCCCTGGCTCATACGTTCCCCCGGTGGCGCAGAATAATGCTCAGGAAGAACGGCACCCCGACCAGCGACGTGACGATGCCCACCGGAATGATCACCCCGGGCACCAGATTTTTCGACGCCACCGAGGCCATCGACAGCACCAGCGCGCCAATCAGCGCGCTGGCCGGCAGATAGAAACGGTGATCTTCGCCGAAGATCATGCGGGCGATGTGCGGCGCCACCAGGCCGATAAAGCCGATCGGCCCGACGAACGCCACCGCCAGCGCCGAAAGGATGCTGATGCGCAGCAGCGTGGTCAGCCGCAGACGGCGCACGTCGATGCCGAAGCTCACCGCCCGGTCTTCACCCAGGCGCAGCGCGGTCAGTTTCCACGAGCTCATCATCGACAGCGGCAGCAGCACGGCGAACACGCCGAACAGAATGCCCAGCTTGTCCCACGAGGCGCGCGCCAGGCTGCCCATGGTCCAGAACACCAGCCCCTGCAGCGTGTCCTCGCTGGCGATGAACTGCATCATCGACACCAGCGCGTTGAAGGTAAACACCAGCGCGATGCCGAACAGCACCACGCCGGAGGTGGCGACCCGCGTCCAGCGCGTGATGCCGTCGAGCATCAGCGCGGCGAACAGCGCGAAGATAAAGGCGTTGGCGGAGATGAACCACTGATCGGGAATGCCCGGAATGCCGATGCCGAGCACGATCGCCAGCGCGGCGCCAAAGGCCGCGGCGGAAGACACGCCGAGGGTAAAGGGGCTGGCCAGCGGGTTATTCAGGATGGTCTGCATTTCCGCCCCGGCCAGGCCGAGCGCAAACCCCACCACCACCGCCATCAGCGCGTAAGGCAGGCGGATGTCCCAGACGATCACCCGCGTGCCGGCATCGGCCGCCGCGGGGTCAAGCAGCGTTTGCCATAAGGACGACAGCGACAGCCCGGACGGCCCCATGGTGAAATCCAGCAGCAGCGACCCCAGGATCGCCAGTGCCAACACGCCCATCATCAACAGGCGATGGCGAAGAATATGCTGATAACGCCCCATCACGCCGGCGTTGGGTTGCCCCTTGGCGTCAGTCATGGGATCGGTGGATACGCTCATTCGTTAAGATACCTGTTACAACCATCATGACAGCGGCGCGAAAGCGTCCGCCGTAAACCGGAAAGCGCGCGGCGACAGCCTGCGCGCAGCCGTCAACAATAAAGCAAACGATAATACTTATCAATCATATCAATAGGTGAAAACGGCGTTATCGAAATGTAATAAATTGTTTTTCCACGCCATTCTTCAATCCATCGCGTTTACCCCCGCTGCGGCCAGCAGGTTCATTATTCTGAAAGTTATTCCTGATCCGACCAGACTCTGACAAATAACGAAAAAACCACATAGAATCCAAAATCACAGCACCGAGCGTGCAAAAAACTTCAGGCCGCCGCAAGAGCGGCCTTATTGACGAGGCTGTAATGAGAAGTCCATCTCCGGCGGTAACGCCCAAACGCCCGGCGCTGCTGAACTGGCTGTTGCACAGCCCGCTGCACGCCGATGACGAGCCGTTTAAACGCCAGCTGCGGCTCACGCTGACGCCCTCTCCTCTCATTCCCTGGCTGAATGCCGTGGGGCCGGCGGCGCTGTTGGTGGGGTACGCCTGGCTGAACCAGCGGCTGGTCGGTATCGTTCTGCTGCTGCTGTTACTGCTGCTGACCGCCGGGCGCGCCTGGCTGGCACAGAGGCGCCAACCCGCCTGGCCGGACGCCATGCTGGTGACGGTGTTGCTGTGGATGCTGCTGGTCGGCGCCAGCGCCGCGCTGGCGATGCTGTCGGGCCGCTTTGTGCTGATCCTGTTCGCCGGTCTGACGATCACCGCTCTGGCCTGCTGGCTGATGCAGCGCCATGCCGCCGCGCCGCGTTTCGCGCTGCTTGAGGTGATCGCGCTGACGCTGCCCTACCTGCTGGCGGCGCCGCTGTCGCGCGTGCAAAACCTGTTCGTCCTGGCGGATCTCACGCCGCTGTGGCTGGTGCTGGCCCATGGCATGATCGCGCGCTACCACCGCCAGCGGGTACAGCACGTCACGCTGGCGTGGGAGAAGCAGCAGGCGTCCCACCGCGATCGCCTGACCGGCTTCCTCAACCGCGCGGGCGGCGAGGCGGTGATGCGCAACATCTGCCGCCCTGGTACGACACAGCCAATCTCTCACCTGTTCATTCTTGAATTCGGCCCGCTGGCGGCGCTTTACCAAAGCCACGGCGTGCAGATCGGCGACGACGTGCTGCGCACCGTCGGCGAGCGCCTCAAGACACTGATCCGCCCCAGCGACTACGTCTGCCGCTACACCGGCGGCCTGTTTTTGATACTGGTGCACGATCTGCCCTACGGCGCGGAAAGCGAGTTCCTGGCGCGCATTGTGCCGCCGCTGGAAGCGCCCTACGATTTTGGCGCGTTCGGCGAGGTGAACATGCAACTCAACGCCGGCATTTTGGCGCTGACGCAGGATTATGCGACGGTGGAAGATTTGATGAGTTCGGCGCAGCAGGCACTGGCGGAAGCCAAAGGCGGGAAAAAGTAAAACCACACGCGGCGGGAGCTCCCGCCGCGTGTCACTCACCGAAGATTACTTCACGTCCATCTTCGGGAATTCCATTTCGCTGTACTTCACGACGCGGGTGCCGCGCGACAGCTTGTAACCGAACCAAATCAGCAGGAACAGCGGAATGCCAATGTAGGTGGCGGTCACGCCGTACCAGTCAATCTTGTCTTGCAGGAAGGCCTGGTAGTTCTGGCCCAGGGTAATGATCAGGCACAGCACGAAGGCGAAGATCGGCCCCAGCGGGAAGAACCCGGAACGGTATGGCAAGTCGTTCAGATCGCGCCCCTGCAGCATGTAACCGCGACGGAAACGGTAGTGGCTGATGGCGATGCCCAACCAGGCGATGAAACCGGTCATGCCCGAGGTATTCAGCAGCCACAGGTAAACCGACTGGTTGCCGAACATCGAGGTCAGGAAGCACAGCCCGGCCACCACGCAGGTCGCATACAGCGCGTTGCGCGGCACGCCGCCTTTCGACAGCTTGGCGAAGATGCGCGGCGCCTTGCCTTCCGACGCCAGGGTGTACAGCATGCGGGTAGAGGCGTACATGCCCGAGTTACCGGCGGACAGCACCGCCGTCAGGATCACCGCGTTCATCACCGCCGCCGCCGACAGCAGGCCGGCATGCTGGAACACCAGGGTGAACGGGCTGACGCTGATGTCTTTCACGTCATTGCGCAGCAGGCTCGGATCGGTGTACGGAATGATCAGGCTGATGATCAGAATGGCGAAGATATAGAACAGCAGAATACGCCAGAACACCTGACGCACCGCGCGCGGGATGTTTTTACCCGGGTTCTCCGATTCGCCGGCCGCGATGCCGATAAGCTCGGTGCCCTGGAACGAGAAGCCGACGATCATCGCCACGCCAATCATCGCCGAGAAGCCGCCGGCGAACGGCGCGTCCCCTATCGTCCAGTTCTGCCAGCCGGCGTGCTCGCCGCCTTTCAGAATGCCGACGATCATCAGCACGCCGACGGCGATGAAGATAATCACGGTGCTGACCTTGATCAGCGCGAACCAGTATTCCGCCTCGCCGAACCCTTTCACCGAAATGTAGTTCAGCAGGAACATCAGGCCGAGGAACAGCGCGCTCCAGATCCAGCCGGGGGTGTCCGGGAACCAGTAGCTCATCACCAATTGCGAAGCCACCAGGTCAACGGCGATGGTCACCGCCCAGTTGTACCAGTAGTTCCAGCCCAGCGCGAAGCCGAAGCCTTCTTCCACGTATTTGGCGCCGTAGGTGGAGAATGAACCGGAAACCGGCATAAAGGCCGCCAGTTCGCCCAGGCTGGTCATCAGGAAGTACACCATCAAACCGATCAGAGCGTAAGACAACAGCGCCCCGCCGGGGCCTGCCTGAGAAACCGTGGCGCCCGAGGCGACAAACAGGCCGGTGCCGATGGAGCCGCCGATGGCGATCATGGTCAAATGCCGGGCTTTCAGCTCGCGGCGCAATCCGGGTGCTTGCTGCCCCGATGTTTTTATATCCTGCTGAGCCATTCGTACCCTATCTGCTCTTTGAAAAAATGAGGGCGGATTGTAACAAATACCCGCCGGTGAACTAGCAACATTGCACTGATATAAGATAGCTTCATAATTCAGAGGCAATTATTAGCCGCGGCCCTTATGGCCTTACTTACTCTCATTAATGTGAGCGCGCGCAGGTTTTTATGCTTTCTTCGGTCTGCGCGGCAGCAGAGGGCGTGACGCGCTGTCGATTACAGCGCGCAATAGCTGAGAAAACGCTGCAAGGCGTTGGAAATGTGCTTTTGCCGATGGCGGATCAGGTACAGGGTGCGCCGCAGCGGCGGCAGCGGCACCGGCAGTTCCACCAGCGCGCCGCTGGCCAGCTGTTCCGCCACCACCCGCCGCGACAGGCAACTGATGCCGATGCCGTGCCGCACCGCATGCTTGATCGCCTCCGAGTTGCCGAGCTCCATCACCAGTTGGAAATGCGGCAGGTGCGCCAACAGCAGATGATCCAGCACCTCACGGGTGCCCGAACCGCGCTCGCGCAGGATCCAAGGGGCATTGGCCAGCGCCTCCAGCGTTGGCGGCTGACGGGTCAGCGGGTTGTCCGGCGCGGCGAACACCACCAGCTCGTCCTCCAGCCACGACTGCGTCACCAGCTCCGGCATATGGCAAGGCCCTTCGATCAACCCCAGATCGACGCGGAAATCCGCCACCGCCACGATCACGTCCTGGCTATTGCCGACGTTCAGCTCCAGCGGCGTGGCCGGAAAATCCCGGCGGTAACGGGCGATCATCTCCGGCAGCATGTAGTTGCCGATGGTGCTGCTGGCGGCGATGCGCAGCGCCCCGCCGTCATGGCGAAACAGCTGCTCGATCTCCCCCGCCTGCTCCAGCAGCGCCAGCGCCTTGGGATACAGCAACCGGCCGTGCTCGTTGATCACCAGCCGTTTGCCGACGCGATCGAACAGCTGCACGCCCAGCTGCCCCTCCAGATCCGCCAGCGCCGCGCTGACCGCCGACTGCGACAGCGCCAGCACCACCGAGGCCTGAGTGGTCGAACCGCTTTTCAGCACTTCGGTGAAGACTTCCAGTTGACGCAACGTGATATGCATAGCCGTCCCGGTAATGAAAAAGGGTTCTGCCAGAGAACCGCAAAATGATGTCAACATGCTGTGGAGAGCCCAGCGAGGCCACCCCGTTTACGGCCAATTCGGCGCGCTACTTACCCAAGGCGACCAGCTGCGCCGCCGCAGCCAGCGCCGCCTCGCGCGGTGTGCCGGCTTCGTCCCGCTGTATCAATTGCAGCATCGCCACGAGATGGTCGCGGTCGATCGCCTTGTTTTCTTCAATCAACCGCCGCACCGCGCGGCCCACTTCCCGGTCTATCTGCTCTCTGCGTTGATCGTCGGTATCCATCGCCTGCTCCTGTTCAGTTGGAAAGTTGACGGCGGTTCGCCGCTCCTCCTCACCCTAGCCGCAATGCGGCTGTATGCCAATGCCTGACGCCATACCACTTATTCAGATAGGTTATAAATATATAATCAATTTCTCTTTTATTCAGCCCAAACGTACTCTTGGCAGCAAGAAACAGACTGAAGGACTGACTTTTATGGCGACTGATACCACTCATACTTACCCCGAGCGACGCTTTCCGCTGTTCGGCCTGCCGCGGCTGGTGCCGGGGCTGGCGCTGACCGGCGCGCTCACCGCGCTGGCCGTCTGGGCCGGCGACATTCCCTGGGTGGCAGAGCTGGGCCTGGGGGCGCTGACGCTGGCGATCCTGTTCGGCATTCTGGTGGGCAACACGCTGTATCCCCGCTGGCAAACCGTTTGTCACGGCGGCGTACAGCTGGCTAAACAACGCCTGCTGCGTCTGGGCATTATCCTGTACGGCTTCCGCCTGACCTTTCAGCAGATCGCCGACGTGGGCGCCAGCGGCATCATCATCGATGCGTTGACCCTGACCACCACCTTCCTGCTGGCCTGCTGGCTCGGCAAGAAAGTGTTCGGCATCGACAGCCAGACCGCGATGCTGATCGGCGCCGGCAGCAGCATTTGCGGCGCGGCGGCGGTGATGGCCACCGAGCCGGTGCTGAAGGCCGACTCCAGTAAAGTAGCGGTG
The DNA here is from genome assembly GCF_030954545.1 of Serratia sp. MF1(2023). Taxonomy (NCBI): domain Bacteria; kingdom Pseudomonadati; phylum Pseudomonadota; class Gammaproteobacteria; order Enterobacterales; family Yersiniaceae; genus Serratia; species Serratia sp. MF1(2023). The sequence continues at coordinate 144,941 of NZ_JAVHUX010000006.1, forward strand.
GCGGTCTCGACCGTGGTGGTGTTCGGCACCCTGGCGATCTTCGCCTACCCATGGCTGTATCAGCTGAACGAACACTTCCAGTGGCTGCCGTTCAGCCAGGAAACCTTCGGCATCTACGCCGGCTCCACCATCCACGAAGTGGCTCAGGTGGTTGCGGCCGGGCACGCCATCGGGCCTGACGCCGAAAATGCGGCGGTGATCGCCAAGATGATCCGCGTGATGATGCTGGCGCCGTTCCTGCTGCTGCTGTCGGGCTACATCAGCCGCGGCGGCGCAGGCAAGGCGGAAAAATCCGCCATTACCATTCCGTGGTTCGCCGTGCTGTTTATCGCCGTCGCCGGGCTGAACTCCTTCAACCTGCTGCCGGCCACGCTGGTGCAGCACCTGATCACCGCCGACACCTGGATGCTGGCGATGGCAATGGCGGCGCTGGGATTGACCACCCACATCAGCGCCGTGCGCCAGGCCGGGATGAAACCGATTCTGTTGGCCACGCTGCTGTTCGTCTGGCTGCTGGTCGGCGGCGGCGCGATAAACCAGCTGGTGCAACACTGGCTCTAATCACTCCCTTCTGCCCCTTCTGCGGCTCGCTTCGGCGGGCCGCATTTATTCCGCCCGCCATCAATGCCATAATGTCACCGATAACACAGGAGAATGAAGATGAAGTTTGTCGGTGCACATGTCAGCGCGTCAGGCGGCGTGGATCAGGCGGTTATCCGCGCGCACGAATTGGAGGCGACCGCGTTCGCCCTGTTCACCAAAAATCAGCGTCAATGGAAGGCCGCGCCGCTGGCCGCCGACGTGATCGATAAGTTCAAGAGCGCCTGCGCCCAGTACGGCTTCGGGCCGGGGCAGATCCTGCCGCACGACAGCTACCTGATCAACCTGGGCCACCCGGTGGCCGAGGCGTTGGAAAAATCGCGCGAGGCATTTATCGACGAGCTGCAGCGCTGTGAACAGCTGGGGCTGACGCTGCTGAACTTCCACCCCGGCAGCCACCTGCTGCAAATCGATGAAGACAAGTGCCTAGCGCGCATCGCCGAATCGATCAACATCGCGCTGGATAAAACCGCCGGTGTGACGGCGGTGATCGAAAACACCGCCGGCCAGGGCAGCAACCTGGGCTTCAAATTCGAGCACCTGGCGGCGATCATCGACGGCGTGGAAGACAAAAGCCGCGTCGGCGTTTGCATCGACACCTGCCACGCCTTCGCCGCCGGGTACGATCTGCGCACCGAAGAAGACTGCGAACACACCTTCAAACAGCTCGGCGACATCGTCGGCTTCAACTACCTGCGCGGCATGCACCTGAACGACGCCAAGAGCGAGTTCAACAGCCGCGTCGACCGCCACCACAGCCTGGGGGAAGGCAACATCGGCAAAACGGTGTTCAGCTACATCATGCGCGATCCGCGTTTCGACAATATCCCGCTGATTCTGGAAACGGTAAACCCGGATATCTGGGCGGAAGAGATCGCCTGGCTGAAAGCGCAGCAGTAACGCGGCGCCAAAACGACAAAACCGGAGCCTGGGCTCCGGTTAATGAGATGGTCACCCCCACCCTGTGAGCGGTACGCTGGCAGGGTGTTTTTCTTTCTGAAGGGGATCATCATGCAAAACGTTACGCTCATCGGTATTGACCTCGGCAAGCAGTCGTTTCATGTTCACGCTCAGGA